>USNX01000232.1 GCA_900556205.1 uncultured Collinsella sp. | reverse complement strand
ATCACATGGAGCCCGATCACTCCGCCGCAATGCCGGCGGAGTGATCGGGCTCCATGTGATGAACGACCAGGTAGTCGGGCGTACGACCGTCGAGCACGGCCTCGAGGTTGCCAAGCCACTCGTCAACAAAACCGCCGTCGACCGAATCGGCGACAGCGATCTTCTCGCCCAAGATAACGTAGCTGTTGTACGCCATGCCGTTCTCGGACACGTCATACTGGCCCTCGAACAGGTCGATGTCGTGATCGTCGACGCCGATATAGCGGATATCCTTGGTGATCTCCATCAGGCAAAGCCTCCTAGATAGACAAAAGAACCCGTCTATCATAGCACTCGCCTTCATAGCCACGGCTATCTGCCGACATCCTTTCCGATTGTTATTGAAGTGCGACGTTGAGCCGTTGACCTGTGAAAACTATGCGCGCGGAGCGGCCGTGGTATGTCGAACGATGAGCTGACCGGGGATGCGAATGGCGACCGTCTTGTCCGATGCCCCCGCCTTGGGAACCGCATGCTCAAACACCTCGCGTCCGCGCTGGTGCAGATCGAATCGAACGGTCGTGAGCTCGTTGTGCGCGACAAAGTCGTCGAGCGAGTCGTCGACGCCCACCACGCTCACGTCCTCGGGCACGCGCAGGCCGCTGTCGCGCAACGCCGCGATGGCACCGTTTGCCATCTGATCATTTGCTGCATAGATGGCAGTCATGGTGCGATCGTGCTCAGCCAGGTACCTACCGGCCTCGTAACCGCTGTTGGCAGACCAGTCGCCCTCGAGCGGCTCCACCGGTTTAATATGCCTGCGCTCGAGCGCATCCTGCCAGCCGGCGCGACGAAATTGTTCGTCAACCGAAAAGGACGGGCCGCCGATAAAGCGAATCTGCTCGTGTCCCAGCTCAAACAGGTGATCCATGAGCAGCAGCGAGCAACCGTAGTGGTCGGAATCGACCGTAGTCACCCGCGGGTGCGCATACATAGTGACGATAACCGTGCCAATGCCCGGCAGTGGATTGAACGCCTCAAAATCGGGAGCCATACGGCTCATGCCGATAATGATTCCGTCCACGGGCAGCGCGGCCATACGGCGCGTCGCCTCGGCAAGCGAAAACTCCTCGGTCTTGGACATCTCGACCAGCGTGATGGCGCAATTATGCTCGCGAGCAGCGCTGGCGATCCCGTCGATCATTGAGAGGTTGCCAAACTTGGTGACATCGTTGACGCATAGACCGACCGAATGGTAGCGACCGTCGCGCAACGAACGGCCGGCATAGCTCGGGCGAAAGCCGAGCTCCTGCATGGCAGCCTGCACGCGCTGGCGCGTCTGCTCGTTCACATTGGGCAGGCCGTTGGCGACGCGCGAGACCGTCTGCTGCGAAACGCCAGCAGCGCGGGCGACGTCGGCCATGGAAACCGGACGCGAGCCTGTATCGTTGGAGGGGCGCCTTGCCACAAGATCACCTTCACCCTTGCGAGATCTGAATAGCGTGAATGCCGGCCCGGGCAGAAATACATCCCGCGCCGAGGCCCGCTATCGTCGGACGCATGTTAACGTACTCTACTTTTTCTATCTGCATCTCTTCTGCTTTATAAGTCCATACGGCAGTACCGTTCACGGCTGAATTTCTACCGATTACCAGATTCTCAAAAAGTGACAAGCGATGTGTTATGAGTACGTTAGCATAGCCCGTAACGTGCGGTATCGCAAACACTTGGTTCATGCCGCTTCAAGTTGTTAACGTACTCATAACGACGCAAAACTCACCCGTGCGCGCCAAGGAAAGGACTCCCATGACCACGCCCGACGAAAAGACATTTGCCACACTTACCAAGCTGTTTGAGGAGGAGTTTGGCCCCATCGGCGACCGCCAGGTGCTCTACGTGCACGCGCCCGGCCGTTCCGAGATCAGCGGCAACCACACCGACCACGAGGGTGGCCACGTTATCGCCGGCTCGCTCGATGTCGCCGTCGACGGTATCGCCGTGGCAACCGACACCAACAAGGTCCGCGTTGCCGACGAGGGCTACCCCACCTTTGAGATCACGCTCGACACGCTGGATGTTCAGGAGTCCGAGAAGGGCACGTCCGCAAGTCTCGTCCGTGGCATGGCTCACGAGGTCGCAGCCTTGGGCGTTGAGCCCCAGGGCTTCGACTTCGCCTTCACCTGCTCCGTCCCCTCGGGCGGCGGCCTTTCGAGCTCCGCTGCTGTCGAGGCCGCATACGGTCGCGCCATGGAGACGCTCTGGGGCGCGCCTGCCATTGAGCCCGTCGCGCTTGCGCAGATGAGCCAGCGCACCGAGAACAACTACTACGGCAAGCCCTGCGGCCTGATGGACCAGGCTGCCGTGTGTCTGGGCGGCCTCGCCTACATGGACTTTGAGGATCAGGCTCAGCCTAAAACTCAGAAGCTCGAACTCAACTTTGAGGATTACGGCTATGCGCTCGTGCTTGTTAAGGTCGGCGCAGACCATGTGGCAGCTACCGATGACTACGCCGCCGTTCCGCGCGAGATGCAGGACGTCGCCGCCGAGTTTGGCAAGGCACGCC
>USNX01000231.1 GCA_900556205.1 uncultured Collinsella sp. | reverse complement strand
CCTTGCACTCCATAAGGTTCGACACGGTCTTGTCGTAGGTGGCACTCTTGGTGGCCACAGCGATGACAGGGAAGCCCGGGTCGATCAGGGCAATGGGGCCATGCTTCATCTCACCGGCGGCATATGCCTCGGCGTGCAGGTAGCTGACTTCCTTGAGCTTGAGCGCACCCTCGTAGGAAATAGCGGCACCCATGCCACGGCCCACGAACAGCGCCGACTGCGCATCCTTGCACAGCAGGGCGGCCTCATGCACGGCCTCGGTTTGGGTATCCAAAATCCACTGGATCTGCTCGGCCGTATCGGAAAGCTCGCGGAACAGCATGCGCGCCTGCTTGGTGGTCAAGCGGTACTTGACCTGCGCCAGCAGCAGGGCCAAAAGCGTAAGGCTCACGACCTGGCCGATGAAACTCTTGGTCGAGGCGACCGCGATCTCCTTGTTGGCCTTGGTGTAGATGACGCCGTCGCTCTCACGCGCCACGGGGCTGCCCACCACGTTGGTGATGCCGAAGACCTTGGCACCCTTGATGCGCGCGTCGCGAATGGCGGCAAGGGTATCGGCTGTCTCGCCCGACTGGGACACGGCAACGACAAGCGTCGTCGGCGTAATGATGGGGTTGCGATAGCGGAACTCGCTGGCCGCCTCAACCTCGGTGGGGATGCGAGCCCAGCCCTCAATGAGATTCTTGGCGATGAGTCCGGCATGATAGCTAGTGCCGCAGGCAATCACATATACGCGGTCGATGTCGTTAAGCTCCTCGAGCGAAAGGCCCAGCTCGTCGATGTCGAGCTCGCCGGCCGGCGTCATACGACCGACCAGCGTGTCGCGCACGACGCGCGGCTGCTCGTGGATTTCCTTGAGCATAAAGTCGGGATAACCGCCCTTTTCGGCCATGTCCAGGTCCCAGTCGATGTGGGTGACCTTGGGCTCGATAACGTTGCCGGCCTCGTCGGTGTACTCGACGCCTGCGGGCGTGAGCTTGGCAAACTGACCGTCCTCGAGCACCACGACATCGCGGGTGGCGTCGATGAGCGCGATGACATCGGAGGCGACATAGGCGCCGGTCTCGCCCACGCCGACCACGATCGGGGAATCCTTGCGGGCCACGGCGATCACGCCGGGCTCGTCAGCGCACACGGCGGCCAGACCATAGGCACCGACCACGTGGGTGCAAGCCTCGCGCACGGAGGCCATCAGGTCGTGCGTCTCGGCATAAGCCTCTTCGATCAGATGCGCAAAGACCTCGGTATCGGTCTCGCTCTTAAAGTGGTGGCCGCGGCCCTCCAGTTCTTCGCGCAGCTCGGCGAAGTTCTCGATGATGCCGTTGTGGACGATGGCGATACGACCGTCGCAGCTGGTGTGGGGGTGAGCGTTAACGACGGAGGGCTTGCCGTGGGTGGCCCAACGGGTGTGGCCGATACCGCAGGTAGCGTCGCTGTCGATGTTGGAAAGCTCGCTCTCCAGGCCCGCGACCTTGCCCACGCGGCGGATGACGTCGAGGTGCGCCGCGGCGCCCTCGCCCACCTCGAGCGCGACGCCCGAGGAGTCATAGCCGCGATACTCCATACGCTTGAGGCCCGTGACCAGGATGTTCTTTGCAATATCAGAGCCGGTGTAGCCGACGATTCCGCACATAAGATAAATCCCTTCGTTCGCGTGACTGCAAGACGTCCACGCACAAGGGGCGCTGAGACGTACAACGTTCGAGTATTGTACTCACGCAAGCGCAAGCTGATATACCAGAAGTGGTATCTCAACTTAGATACCACCCGATGTACACACGTCCAGCCGGTCCAAACCACCACAAAGGTGCCTGTCCCCTTCGTGGTGGTCGCGCTGGCAACAGCGTTTGCCCAGATAAAACCTGCCAAAATAAACCTGTCCCTTTTTGGAAGGTTTGGGATGCTACAATCTGGCTTGTACTTGAAACGCATCAAAGGGGCCGCTATGGCAAAGGTTAAAATCAGCGACGTCGCGCGCGAAGCCGGGGTTTCGTTGGGCACGGTTTCCAACGCGCTCAACCATCCCGAAAAGTTGCGTCCCGAGACCCTCAAGCTCATTAACGAAACCATCAATCGACTGGGCTACCTGCCCAACCAAAGCGCTCGTCAGCTCGCGGGCGGCGCCACCAAGTCCTTTGGCCTGGTGCTCCCCCGTCTCGATCACGGCTTTTCGCTCCAAATCGCCAGCGGCGCCCACAACGAGGCCCGCAAGCACGGCTACGACTTGCTCATCGCCAACGCCGATAACGACGATATTCTCGAGGACCATTACCTGCGCTACTTTATGGGCACCCAGATGTCCGGCGTCATGGTTCAGCCCATGGCATCCCCCGACTGGCACCCCGCCATGACCAAGATGCCCGTGCCGATCGTCCATCTGGACATCCATTGCTCCGAGCCCGGCTACTACGTAGCGGCCGACAACGAGGCCCAGGGCCGCATCATCGCCGAGCTTGCCATCGCTCGCGGTGCACACCATATCGTCGTTGTGGGCAGAGCGGCTTTCATGCAACTCACCCTGCGCGTCCTTGGCATTCATAAAGCGCTCGCCCTGCAC
>USNX01000230.1 GCA_900556205.1 uncultured Collinsella sp. | reverse complement strand
GCTTTTACCGACGCGAGCTTCGTGTTTGCCCAGATGCGCGTGGGCGGCTACGCCATGCGCGAGCAGGACGAGAAGATTCCGCTGCGTCACGGCTGCGTTGGTCAGGAGACCTGCGGTTGCGGCGGCCTTGCCTACGGCATGCGCACCATCTTCCCCATGGTCGAGCTGATCGATGACGTTGAGAAGTACGCCAAGAAGGACTACTGGATTCTCAACTACTCCAACCCTGCCGCCATCGTCTCCGAGGGCTGCCGTGTGCTGCGTCCCAACGCTCGCATCATCAACATCTGCGACATGCCGATCGCGATCATCGACGTGGTTTGCGCCGCGCTCGATATCGACAAGAAGGATGTCGAGTACGATTACTTTGGCCTCAACCACTTTGGTTGGTTCACCTCGATCCGCCACAAGGGCGAGGAGGTGCTCCCGCAGCTGCGCGAGTACATCAAGGAGCACCAGATCCTGCTGCCCGACTCCTACCTCAAGGGCATGGGCTCGCTCATGGCAAAGAAGCCCGAGGAGGCCACTGACGAGCACCCCGAGCAGAACCGCCACACCAAGGGCAGCTGGTACTACGTCTGGAAGGGCGAGTACGAGATCATGGAGTGCTTCCCGGAGTACCTGCCTAACACGTATCTGAACTACTACCTGCAGCAGAAGGAGTTCGTCGAGCATTCCAACCCCGAGCGCACCCGTGCGAATGAGGTTGAGGAGACGCGCGAGAAGAACCTCTTCGACGGCATCGACCACTACGAGAAGACGGGCGAGATCGACGAGAGCACGTTCTATGCGGGCAGCCACGGCGACTGGATTGCTGACCTGGCTATCGCTCTGAAGAACGACACCAAGCAGCGCTTCCTGGTCATTTGCGAGAACAAGGGCGCTATCCCCAATATGCCCTACGACGCTATGGTCGAGCTGCCTGCCTACATTGGCAAGAACGGCCCCGAGGTCATCAGCCGCGACAACATTCCTCTGTTCCAGCAGGGCCTCATGATGCAGCAGCTGAACTCCGAGAAGCTCGTGGTCGAGGCTACGATCGAGGGTTCGTACGAGAAGGCGCTCAAGGCCTTTACGCTGAACAAGACCGTGCCGTCGATGAAGGTCGCCAAGGAGGTTCTCGACGACATGATCGAGGCCAACAAGGGTTACTGGCCCGAGCTTAAGTAAAAGCAACAGGGTTGCTGACCGCATACCTGGAGCAATGCCCCGTCCACGTGATTGCGTGGGCGGGGCATTGTCATTTGGTAACGCGTTTTATCAAATATGGCATTTATCTGCGGTAATGTTCTATTTCACCGCTGAGGGTGACATTTCATGCCGCCTGCCGAACTGCGTGGAGACCTAACAACTTTTTAGGTCAGTGTTGTGCGTGTAGCAATTTCGCCCGGCCTCGCCTCCGGGCTGCCATGTGAGAGGGGATCTTATGGCTCGACTGCATGTAATGGAACGCAGCCACGCTCAGGCCGTCATGGACGACCTGCACGATGCGCTCGGACGTCGTCTGGCGGTGAGCTCGCTCGCCCCGTGTCCCGTGGAGTTTACGGCAGCGCTCGTCAACCTGTGCTCCACCCAGAGCTGCGGCAAGTGCACGCCCTGTCGCGTGGGCCTGAGCGCGCTGAGCGACCTGCTTGCCGATGTGCTCGAAGGGCGCGCCGATGAGTCCACGCTCAACCTGATTGAGCGCACGGCCCGCACCATCTACCTTTCGAGCGACTGCGCCATCGGTTACGAAGCCGGCGCCATGGCGCTCACAGCTATTCGTGGCTTCCGTGATGACTTTGAGCACCACATCCGCGAGCACTCCTGCGGCTTTGACCGCGAGGCTCGCGTCCCGTGTGTCTCGGGCTGCCCGGCACACGTCGACATTCCTGGTTACATCTCGCTCGTCGAGGCAGGCCGTTATGCCGACGCCGTCAAGGTCATCCGCAAGAACAACCCGCTACCGCTCGTCTGTGGCCTGGTGTGCGAGCATCCCTGCGAGATGCACTGTCGCCGCGGCATGGTCGACGACCCCATGAACATCCTCGCCCTCAAGCGTTTTGCCGTTGAGCACAGCGACCTCAACGATTACAAGCCGCATGTAGTGGACAATACCGGTAAGCGCGTCGCCGTGATCGGCGGCGGCCCGGCCGGCCTTTCCTGCGCCTACTACCTGGCCGTGATGGGCCACAAGGTGACCATCTTTGAGCAGCGCCACCACCTGGGCGGCATGCTGCGCTATGGCATTCCCAGCTACCGTCTGCCGCGCGAGCGCCTGCAGGCCGAGATCGACTGGATTTTGAGCGCCGGCATCGACGTGGAACTCGACCACTCCGTCAATGGCGAGGAGCTTGCCCGCCTGCGCGACGAGTTCGATGCCGTCTACCTGGCCATCGGTGCCCATAGCGACAAGAAGCTCGGCCTTCCGGGCGAAGAGGCGCCCGGCGTGGAGTCGGCCGTCAAGATGCTGCGCGCCATCGGCGACGATGAGCTGCCCGACCTGAGCGGCCAGCGCGTGTGCGTCATCGGCGGCGGCAACGTGGCCATGGACGTGGCGCGCTCTGCCGTGCGCTGCGG
>USNX01000229.1 GCA_900556205.1 uncultured Collinsella sp. | reverse complement strand
GACAAGATCGTCGAGGCCGTAGAGAAGACCTTCGACCTGCGCCCGGGCGCAATCATCCGCGACCTGGACCTGCGTCGCCCCATCTACGAAAAGACGGCAGCCTACGGTCACTTCGGCCGAGAAGACGCCGACTTCACCTGGGAGAAGACCGACCGAGTCGAAGAACTCAAAGCAGCCTGCGGCCTGTAAGCTAACGAGAAAAGCCACAACCAATATCGATGCGCCAAAAGAAGTACCGGCCTCAACCGGTACTTCTTTTTTATATAAACGGTGGTGAAGATGTCTCGATAAGCAAGGTAAGACAAGTTCCCAGCTAATGAATTTTGCCATCCAGCAACTCCAACCATGTATCCTTAGTCCCGAGGGGCGGGGCATAAGGTCGATCGCGAGTTCCGCACGAGCCGGAGGCCACTTAATGTGGCCTCCGTGCGAGCAGGACTGTCCGAGCAGGCGACCTTATGCCCCGCCCCTCGGGACGACGGGATAGATAAGGAGCAACCATGGCAGGCAAGCCGCAAACACTAGCTACGACCTCGGCATTCGAGATCTTGGGCCCCGTCATGGTCGGCCCCAGCTCATCGCACACCGCCGGCGCCCTGCGGTGCGCCCAAGTTGCCGCCAGCCTGCTGGAAGGCCGCATCACCAAAGTCACCTTTGGCCTGTGGAACTCCTTCGCCCACACCTACCGCGGCCACGGCACCGACCGTGCGCTCGTCGCGGGCATCCTGGGCCTCGACACCGATGACGAGAACATCAAGCAGGCCTTCGACCTCGCACGCGAGCAGGGCCTCGAATATCACTTTGACATCAAGGGCGACGACGCCTCCATCCACCCCAACACCGTCGACATCGACATGGTCGACGACACGGGCGCCACGGCACAGGTCCGCGGTGAGAGCCTGGGCGGCGGCAAGATGCGCATCAGCCGCATTAACGGCGTCGGCGTCGACATCTCGGGCATGTACTCCACACTCTTCGTGGCGCACTACGACGTCCCCGGCGTGCTCGCCGCGCTCACCAACCTGCTCGCCTACGCACACGTGAACATCGCCTTCTGCCGCACCTACCGCACCGAAGTGGGCGGCCAGGCCTACTCCGTCTTTGAGACCGACGGCGCGCCCGACGACACCGTTATCCCCATGCTACGCAAACTCGACAATGTCGATTACGCGACCTTTATCGAGCTCCCCGGTTCTGCCTCGTCGCTCTCCCCCGGTGTCTCGGCAAAGGAGATCTTCGACGACGGCGAGCAGCTGCTCGATGCGTGCGCCGAGCTCGGCCTGAATATCGGCGCCGTTATGGCCGTGCGCGAGGCGCGTCTGACCGGCGAGACCCACGCCGTCGCCGCCATGCGCCGCGTGCTCGACGTCATGCGCGAGGAGACCACGACCCCCATCGTCAATCCGCAGCGATCGCTCGGCGGGCTTATCGGCGGCGAGGCTAAACTCGTCGATGCCACCGGCCGCAACGATTTGAGCACGAGCCTGATGGGCACTGTTCAAACCGACGCCGTGGCCCGCGCGATGGCCGTGCTCGAGCGCTCCGCCACGATGGGAGTGATCGTCGCCGCCCCCACGGCAGGCTCCGCGGGTGTTGTGCCCGGCTGCGTGCTGGCGCTCGCCGATCACCTTCAGCTCGACGACGAGCAAGTCATGGACGCCCTCTATTGCGCCGCCGCTATCGGCCTCAACCTCACCACGAGCGCCTGCGTCGCCGGCGCCGAGGGCGGCTGCCAGGCCGAGGTCGGCAGTGCCGCCGCCATGGCCGCCGCCGCACTCGTTCAGATGCTCGGCGGCACGCCCGAGCAGGCACTCGATGCCAGCTCCATCGCGCTGAGCAACCTGTTGGGCCTCGTTTGCGATCCCGTGGGCGGCCTAGTCGAGGTGCCGTGCCAAAACCGCAACGCCATCGGCGTGGCAGCGGCGTTTAGCTCGGCCCAGCTCGCACTTGCCGGCATCAAAAGCCTAGTGCCGTTTGACCAGATGGCTCACGTCATGCTCTCGGTAGGCCACGCGCTGCCGGCAACGTTGCGCGAAACGGCCAAGGGCGGCATTGCCCAGGCTCCGGCCGCGCTTTCGGCCTGCGCCAAGTGCGGCGTGTGCGGTTAGGCAAATCGCCTGACAAGTGAGCCGGTGGGACATTTGTCCCAGCTCTGTTGAATGCCACCGTTTGCATACCACAAACAACTAGGTAATCGCTATAATGCAAGCCCAGTAAAAACACGATGAGCCGCAAGGGGAAACTCGAAGGATATAGATACGATGTCGCAAAACGACCGAACTCAACTGATTCCCGATCCGCAGCAGCCGAGCAGGCACACCGGCGGCGTTCAGTCGCCGCGTCCCATCGCGCCGAGTCACGGTCAGCAGCGTGGTGCAGCAAACGCTTCCCAACGCCCGAACCAACAGCGACAGCAGCGTCAACAACGTCAGCAGCGCCAGGCAAACGGCAATGCGCCCAAGCAGCCCCCCACGCACGCTCGAGGCGATCGCGGCCCCGCGCGCAAACCCGCCGGCAACAATAAGTCGGGCAAAAAAACGACGCTCTTTGTCGTCCTGGGT
>USNX01000228.1 GCA_900556205.1 uncultured Collinsella sp. | reverse complement strand
CGCTCATTCAGCGCGCCTTTAGCAAGCTGGCGGCGGGTCGCACGGTCATTATGATTGCGCACCGGCTTTCGACCGTGGTGGGCGCAGACCAAATCGTGGTGCTCAACCAGGGCAGCGTGCAGGAGTCGGGTACCCATGCCGAGTTGCTGTCCCAAGAAGGCCTGTACGCCAAGATGTGGGCTGAGTACGAGCAGGCCGCGAGTTGGAAGATTACTGCTACGACCGCGGATACCGCCGTCGCGAAGGGAGGCGAGGCCTAAATGTTCGCCTCATTCCAAAAGAAGTATTTCCTATCCGATAAAGGCATCGCCGGCGTAAAACGCGGCATTTTCTGGACCACGCTCACCAATCTTATTACCATGGCCGGCATGGGCTTTCTATTCCTGGTTATGGCCGGCTTTGTCGAGCATCTCGCTAGCGGGGCCGATCTGCCGGATGCCCTGCCGATCGTGGGCGGCCTCCTGGTCTTTTTCGTGATGCTCTTTGCCTCTAACTGGCAGCAGTATTACTACACTTACTGCATCTTTTACGAGGAGTGCGGCAAGCAGCGTATGGAGATCGCCGAGCGCTTGCGCAAACTGCCGCTGTCGTTTTTTGGTCGTCGTGATCTGGCCGATTTAACCGAGACCATCATGGGTGACGTTCAGACTATGGAGCATGCCTACAGCCATGTGCTGGGAGAACTCTGGGGCGCCATCATCGCAAGCGCCATCGTGTTCGTGTCGTCGCTGTTCTTTTGCTGGCAGCTGGCGATTGCGGCGTTTTGGAGCGTGCCCGTGGCCTTTGCCGTGCTGTATCTGACACGCGGGCCCATGACCCCGGTGTTCGACCGCGTGCGCGCCGAGAAGGTCAAGGTTACCGAGGCGATCCAGGAGACGCTCGACTGCGTTCGCGAGATCCGCGCCACCAACCAGGAGGCCCATTATCTTGAGGGGCTCAACGCCGTGATCGATGCCGAGGAGCGCGAGACCACCAAGGGCGAGCTCGTCAACGGGCTTCTGGTCAACTCCGCCTTCTCCATTCTGCGTCTGGGCATTGCCACCACGCTGGTCACGGGCGCCACGATGGTCGCCTCCGGGCAGATCGACTTTTTGGTGATGTTTGCCTTCCTGCTTATGGTGAGCCGTATCTATGCGCCCTTTGACCAGGCCCTTATGCTCGTGTCGGAGCTGTTTGTCGCCGAGTCGTCTGCCAAGCGCATGCGTTCCATCATGGAAGAGCCTGTGGCGCGGGGCAGCGAGAAATTTGAGCCCGTGGGCCACGATGTGGTGTTCGATCACGTGGCATTTGGCTATGGTGCGGGCGAGGACGGCCGCGCCGGCGAGAAAGTTCTTACCGATGTGAGCTTTACCGCCAAGGAAGGCGAAGTTACGGCGCTGGTCGGTCCTTCGGGTTCCGGTAAGTCTACGGTGAGCCGCCTGGCCGCGCGCTTTTGGGACGCCACCGAAGGCACGGTCACCGTGGGTGGCGTGGATGTTGCGAGCGTGGACCCCGAGGTACTGCTGCGCGACTACGCCATTGTGTTCCAAGATGTGCTGCTCTTTGACGACACGGTGATGGGAAACATCCGTCTTGGTCGTCGCGATGCCACCGATGAGGAAGTGCTTGCTGCCGCGCGTGCCGCCAACTGCGACGAGTTTGTGAGCCGTATGCCGCAGGGCTATGACACCATGATCGGCGAGAACGGCTCCAAGCTGTCCGGCGGAGAGCGCCAGCGCATTTCCATCGCCCGTGCGCTGCTCAAAGACGCGCCTATCGTGCTGTTGGACGAGGCGACGGCGAGCTTGGATGTGGAGAACGAGACCGTGGTTCAGCAGGCGCTCTCCCGTCTGCTTGCAGGTAAGACGGTTATCGTTATTGCCCATCGTATGCGTACGGTGGAAAATGCCGACAAAATCGTTGTGCTCAAGGATGGTGTGGTTGCCGAGCAGGGCACTCCGGCGCAGCTCAAGGCGGCAGGTGGAGAATTCGCCCGCATGGTTGCGCTGCAAAAGGAAGCGGCTGCCTGGCAGCTGTAGGAAAGGGGACCAAGATTTCCAAAGGTTAACTTTGGTTGACCATAATAGTTCGACTAAACTAGTCTCAAAGCGTGCTCGAGCAAACTAATGAACTCGGGTGCTAAGGCACCATGCCGCGCTTGTGCGGCAAAAGGGAGAAGCAACATGAAGAAGTCGACGTTTAACACCCTGCTTGTCGGTGGCGGTTTTCTGCTTGGCACGGCCGGCATCAAGCTGCTTACCAGCGCTCCGGTAAAGAATGCCTGCGTGCAGGGTATCGCGTGCGGCATGCGCATCAAGAACGGCTACCAGGACATGGTCGAGCAGGCCAAGGCTAATGTCGACGACATGGTTGCCGAGGCTGCTTACATCACCCAGAGCGAGGCCGCTGCTGACGAGGCAGCCGAGTAGCGCTCCCAGGCACAAACTATGAGATTCTCGATTATCAGCGAGATCCCTGGCAGGACCCGCCTTCAGTTGGCGGGTCCTGTGCCAGAGAGCGATCTCGATGCGCTTCTAAAGCTTGGCGGCGACATCGATGGCGTGCGCAAGGTGCGCGTGTATGG
This sequence comes from uncultured Collinsella sp., assembly GCA_900556205.1. Taxonomy (GTDB): domain Bacteria; phylum Actinomycetota; class Coriobacteriia; order Coriobacteriales; family Coriobacteriaceae; genus Collinsella. The sequence continues at coordinate 31 of USNX01000228.1, read as the reverse complement.
CCGCATTGGCCAGATGGCGCTGGAGTACGAC
>USNX01000227.1 GCA_900556205.1 uncultured Collinsella sp. | reverse complement strand
GCCTACGACTGCGCTGATGAGGCCGGGATCCTGGTCCACGAGTATGGTCCACACATCTACCATACCTTTAATGAGCGCGTCCACAATTTCCTGTCGCGCTTTACCAAGTGGACGGACTACCAGCACAAGGTGCTCGCCAATATCAACGGCACCCTTATGCCCGTGCCCTTTAACCATGCGAGCCTTAAGCTCGCCTTTGGCGATGAGCGTGGCGAGGAGCTGTATCAGAAGCTCGTGGAGACCTTTGGCAAGGACGTCAAGGTGCCCATCATGGAGCTGCGCAAGAAGAACGACCCGGATCTTGCCGAGGTCGCCGATTACGTCTACGAGAACGTCTTTTTGCATTACACCATGAAGCAGTGGGGCCAGACGCCCGACCAGATCGATCCTTCGATCACCGGCCGTGTTCCCGTCTTTGTGGGCGACGATGATCGCTACTTCCCGCAGGCTCCCTTCCAGGGCATGCCGCAGGACGGCTATACCGCGCTGTTCGAGCACATGCTCCACCTGGATCTGATTGATGTGTTCTGCGACGTGGACGCCCGCGACCTCTTCGAGATCGACGAGACCACCGTCAAGATCGACGGCAAGGTCTATGGCGGCGAGATCGTCTACACCGGTCCGCTCGACGAGCTGTTCAACCTCGACCTGGGCGCTCTGCCGTACCGTACGCTCGACATGAAGTTCGAGACACTCGATATGGACCAGTTCCAGCCTGTGGGCACCGTCAACTACACCACGAGCGAGGATTACACGCGTATCACCGAGTTCAAGAACATGACCGGTCAGGTCCTGTCCGGCAAGACCACCATCATGAAGGAGTACTCCAAGGCCTATACGCCCGGCTCGGGCGAGACGCCGTACTACGCCATTCTTGAGCCCGAGAATCGTGAGCTCTATGAGCGCTATCTTGAGCGCGTCCAGAACCTGACGAACTTCCACCCAGTGGGTCGTCTGGCCGAGTATCGCTACTACGACATGGACGCCGTGACCAATTCTGCCCTCGATCTTTCGGATGAGATTATCGCCTGCCATGCATAAAGTCATAACATTCGGTATTCCTTCGTATAACGCCGCCAAGGACATGGACCATTGCATCACCTCCATTCTGGAGGGGAGCAATTACGCCACCGATATCGAGATTATCGTGGTGGACGACGGCTCCAAGGACGAGACGGCCGCCAAGGCCGACGAGTGGGAGGCCCGCTATCCCGGCATTATCCGCGCGGTGCACCAGGAAAATGGCGGCCACGGTATCGCCGTCCTCTCGGGCCTGCGTGAGGCGCATGGTACGTACTACAAGGTCGTTGACTCGGACGATTGGCTCGATGGCGCGGCGCTTTCGACCATGCTGTCGATTCTGCGTGGCTTTGAGGAGCGCGACCAACGCGTCGACCTGTTTATCTCCAACTACGTGTACGAGAAGGTCTACGAGGGCACGCATACCGCTATTGGCTACAAGTTTGCCCTGCCGCGCAAAAAGATATTCACCTGGGATCAGATCGGGCACTTCCGTCTGGACCAGAATCTGCTTATGCACAGCCTGTGCTATCGCACGGACGTGCTGCGCGAGTCCAACCTGCCTATGCCGCCGCACACCTTCTACGTGGATAACATCTACGCCTACGTGCCCCTGCCGCGCTGCAAGACCATGTATTACGCCGATATCGACCTCTACCGCTACTTCATTGGCCGCGAGGGCCAGAGCGTCAACGAGGCTACGATGGTCAAGCGTCTGGACCAGCAGTTCCGCGTTACGCGCATCATGATGGAGTCGTACCACCTGTACAGCGATGTTGAGTCGTCGCGCCTGCGTTCGTACATGATGGGCTATTTCACCATGATGATGGCGATCTGCTCGGTGCTCACCAAGCTTTCCGAGGAAGATTGCGCCGACGAGCGCCTAAAGACGCTGTGGAATGATTTGAAGGCCTACGACGAGCGCATGTATCGTCGCGCTCGCTACGGTGTGGTCGGCTTCTTCACCAATCTGCGCGGACGGGCCGGAGACAAAACCACGCTCGGCCTATACCGTCTTGCCTCTAAGATCTTCAAATTCAACTAACTGTTGAGTAATCGCTGCTGATAGGTTGACTGGGCCCCTTGGCCTTTAGTTTGCTACTGCGAACAGTCCTGCTCGCACGGAAAGCACATTAAGTGCTTTCCGGCTCGTGCGGAACTTGTATCAAACTAAAGGCCAAGGGGCCTCTGCTATAAGAATCGATTGTCAGGCTGCCTGAATTTGAAGATCTTCGACGCGCGGTACACAGGGGCCTGGGCTGAAAAGACTTGGTTGGTAGGTTGCCCGGTGGGGCTTGGTTATGTTTGTCGCGAGTTCCGCACGAGCCGAAGAGCACTTAATGTGCTCTTCGTGCGAGCCAGGACTGTAGAGCAGCAAACATAGCCAAGACCCACCGGGCAACCGGACGAGCTAGTTTACTTTGCGGCGCCGGGGATGCCGTGGGAGGTTTTGGCGGTTTTGGCTCCGTTTACGATGGCGGTTTCCAAGGCCTTTACGGCGAGCATGCCCAGCAGGTCTAGGGGAATGGCCGCGCTTGCCTGGGCGCCCAGTTTGCCGCTGGCGAGGGTGTAGATGGTGTCGCCGTCGTTGGTGGTGTGTGTGGGGCGGATG
>USNX01000226.1 GCA_900556205.1 uncultured Collinsella sp. | reverse complement strand
GGGCCACACGGCGGCGCTCGCCGCCGGAAAGCACGTTGACCGGCATGTCGGAATCGGGCAGCTGCAGGGCGTCCATGGCCTGGCCGAGCTTGGAATCGGTATCCCAGCCGTCGGCGGCGTCGATCTCGTCCTGGAGCTTTCCCATCTCGGCCATGAGGGCGTCCATGTCACAGTCCGGGTCGCACATCTCCTCGCCGATCTTGTTGAAGCGATCGACCTTGGCGATCATGTCGCCAAATGCCATGCGCACGTTCTCGATGACGGTCTTGTCGTCGTCGAGCGGCGGCTCCTGCTGCAGGATACCCACGGTGTAGCCGGGGGTGAGCCTGGCATCACCGTTGGAGACCTCCTCGATGCCGGCCATGATCTTGAGCAGGGTCGACTTGCCCATACCGTTGGGGCCCACGACGCCGATCTTGGCACCGGGGTAGAAGCTCAGGGTCACGTCGTCAAGGATTACCTTGTCGCCATGGGCCTTGCGAGCCTGATACATCTGGTAGATAAACTCCGCCATTTGCCTGTTTTATCCTTTCTACCTGCTGTTTCCCTATTCTTGTTTCGCTTTAGTGGAAACGAAATGAGGAAATCAGCTCTGAAACGTAACGAAAAAGGGGCATGGTTGCCCACGCCCCCCTAATACTACCTGGGAAAAGTCCCCCGGAACACACCATGAACTGCGTACGCTAGTTTTCCGCAACCTTAGCGAACGGCTCGCTGCGATTTGCGCCACAGCAGATACGAGTAGACGTAGACGGCTCCGACCGAACCAAACGCCAGAACCGCAATCACCGCGGCGACGACTTCACTCGAAAGCACGCTACCCACAACGCCCATCACTATCAAGCCGACACCCAGCACCATAAAGCAGGCACCGCCAAAGCGCTGCGTACGGCGCCAGTTCTCGGGATCGGCAAGCGCCCAAGGTGTCTTGATACCGAGCGTATAGTTCTGCTTCACACGCGGCAAGTAGTTGCCTACGCCGATGAACAGCAAACCGACAACACCGGAAATAAGCACGTTGACCGAACCGACCGCCGGCACCACGCCCCAGACCGTAAGCTCTCCCAGCCAGCTTATGGCGCACATGAACAAGGTGAAGGCGATTACGAAGCCCTGGTAGAACTTGCCCGAGGTTCGATATGCCTCACCTTTGGGGTCGATGCGCGGCACCACGCAGAACATTGCGAGAAGCGCCAGAGGCAGCGCGCCGAGCGCGGAGGCCATCCAGCTAGGACCCCAACCGTCGACGGCGCCGTTCGCGCCCCAGTGCGTGGGAATCTGCGCAGGCAAGCTCGGCATCACCATGAGGTGCGCTACGACATTGGCGGCGCACAGAGCGACCAGCGCAATCCACACGCGCGACGATACCCCCGTGGGGTGAATGCCCTTGTTTTCGTTATTCATCCTTATCACCTTCAGTGTTTGTAAAGCCCATAAACCAGCCAATTAAATCCTGCATGACGGTGGTGTTTAAGCTGTATACGATGTTTTGGCCATGGCGCTCGTCGGTCACCAACCCGGCATTTTTGAGCGTCGCCAAGTGATGGCTTAGCGACGGCTTACTGATATCGAAATGCTCGGCAAGCTCCCCCGCCGTGCAATTGCCCTCGCGCAGCAGTTCCAAAATGCGCCGTCGCGTTGGATCGGCAAGCGCCTTAAAACCCTCTCCCGGCATAAGACCTCCTCTCATCATCTCTCATGACGCGCACACTATACTCGATATTTAGATGTTTGTCTAACTATCTAATCGCAATGCTTCAAACCACATCAAAGTAAACGCCATCGCAACCTATGGCGATTACCTATAATGACGATAGCTAAAACACGATTCGCTTCCCCATCGGAGGATGTCTATGACCGAAACCGCTGCCGCTCTCGTCGAGACACGCGACACCAAGCTCGAGATCATCATGGGCCGCGAGGCACTCGATAAGCTCGCCGATGCTACGGTGCTGATGCTCGGCTGCGGAGGTGTGGGGTCCAATTGCTGCGAGGCGCTCGCCCGCGGCGGCATTGGTCATTTCGTCATTCTGGACAAGGACATCGTCGCGCCCAGCAATATCAATCGCCAGGCTATCGCCTTTCACAGCACCATCGGCAAGCGCAAGGTCGATGTTATGGAAGCCATGATCCACGACATTAATCCCGCCGCCACCGTTATCAAACGCACCGAATACCTGCTGAGCGACAACATCGACGAGTTCTTCGCGAGCGTTTTGGAGCAGACGGACGGCAAGCTCGACTACGTCGTCGACGCCATCGACACCATCTCGGCCAAGCTCACCATTGCCAAATATGCTCAGGACCACGACATTCGTTTGGTTAGCTCCATGGGCGGGGCCAACAAGCTCCATCCCGAGTGCCTCCGCTTTGCCGACATCTTCGATACGGTACGTGACCCCATGAGCCGCATTATGCGCAAAGAATGCAAGAAGCGCGGCATCAAGAGCCTGCACGTACTGTTTAGCTGCGAGGAATCGGTTAAGACACAGCCCCGCGACCCTTCCAACATCCACGAGCGCACCGAGCTGGGAACCGCCAGCTTTATGCCGCCCATCATGGGCCAGATGATCGCCGGCGAGGTTATCCGTCAGATCAGCGGGCGCGGCACCGAGCGCGTACGCGCCGACGGCCAACGCCTGCAC
>USNX01000225.1 GCA_900556205.1 uncultured Collinsella sp. | reverse complement strand
CTGCCGGGCAGGAGCGCCCCACAGCGAGCTTTCGGCGGCACGGCGGGCGGCAACGGCCTCCTCGTCCGCGGCCATGGCTTCATCAACGTACGAATTGTCGACAGAAGCGTTCGCGTCGCCCGAGGTAGCGTTGTAGGCGTTATTGGCTGCCGCGTTGGCAACGAGTGCCACGAAAGCCGCCGTGCTGCCCGCAGGGGCGGCCTGGGAGCCCGACACGGCGCGCGCCGCGGCGGCGATGTCGTCACGATTGAAGGAGCCTGTCTGCCCGCCGTTGGTGAGCTCGTCGATGGCGACTTGATAGACGTCGCGCGAGTGTGCAGGGTCGCAGCTCACCGGCGAATCGTCGTCGAGCATACTGTCGATCATGGACCAAGCCTCGTCCTCGTCCATAGCATCTGCGGCTCGAGCGATGGTAGGGACACCATCATCGGCATGACGGCGCTGGAACGCACCAGTCAGGCCGGAAAGGAATGCCGAGGTAGACTGCTCCGGCTGAGCCTGAGAAGCAGAAACCGCAGCGTAAGGAGTCGCATCCTGCTGCTGAGCTGGAATCGAGGCGGTCTTGAACTCGCTTTGATGCTGATTGAGATTGGCGGCACCGCCCATGGCATCGGGCTGGAACAGACGCTCTTCACGCTGCGCACGGTACTCGGAGATACCCAGCGAGGCGGCATAGATACCCACGCCCGCCACCGCGCCCACGGCGAAGGGAACCGCACCCGCCACGACCGTCTCGTTCACCGACGAAAACGGTAGCGTCGCGGCATACATAACCACGGGAGCGGCAAGGCCGATCCCGCACGAAAGTCCGGCAAGGACTGCTCGTTGTGTTGCATCAGAAGAAGCCATGAGCTCTCCCCATCTTCCAGCACCCAAATCGCATCATTCAGTTGGCTGCGCGAGAGAAGATGAAGCGGGGCTATGCCCCAAAGCAACGGTATATGGTTCGATTCATCTGCGTTTTCCGTCGCGAAGCTTAAAAGCTATTATGCGAAACCGCCCTGTCGATTGCAAGCGACGATGTCGGATTGAAACGGGAAACCTGCTGCTCGTCGTTCTTATGGTTAAAAATAAGCGCGGAGCGGCGATATGGAAAAGGGCCGAGGCTCAAAGCCCCGACCCTTTATCGCATTGATGACTATCGCTGCGCGTGGATGACAACCTAGAACGTCTGCTCGTAGTCGCTGTGTTTTTTAGCCGAACGCACCAGGAACTCCTGGTTGGTGTTGGTGCCCTTAAGACCCTTGATAAACGATGCGGCCGCGCGCTCGGTGTTGTTCATGCCGGCAAGAATGCGACGCAGACCAAAGACAAACGGACGCATCTGCTCGTCGACCAACAGGTCCTCATTACGCGTACCGGAGGCAACGGGGTCGATAGCCGGGAAGATGCGACGGTCGGCCAGGTCGCGGTCGAGCTTAAGCTCCATGTTGCCGGTGCCCTTGAACTCCTCAAAGATGACCTCGTCCATCTTGGAACCGGTGTCGATGAGGGCAGAGGCCAGGATGGTGAGCGAGCCACCGTTCTCGATATTACGGGCTGCGCCCAGGAAGCGCTTGGGCGGATACAGTGCCGCCGAATCGACGCCACCCGAAAGGATGCGACCTGAGGCGGGCGCCGCCAAGTTGTAGGCACGGGCAAGACGCGTGATGGAGTCGAGCACCACCACGACATCGCCGCCCAGCTCCACGATGCGCTTGGCGCGCTCGATGACGAGCTCTGCCACGCGAGTGTGGTTGTCGGCGGGCATATCGAAGGTCGACGCAACAACCTCGCCCTTGATGGAACGCTGCATATCGGTGACCTCTTCGGGGCGCTCGTCGACGAGCAGGCAGATGAGGTGCACCTCGGGATTGTTAATCGAGATAGACTGGCAGATCTTCTTGAGGATCGTGGTCTTGCCGGCCTTGGGCGGGGACACGATCAGGCCACGCTGACCCTTGCCGATCGGCGACACGATGTCGATGGCGCGACCGGTAATGGAGTCCTTGCCGTGCTCCATGCGCAGCGGCTCATTGGGATAGACCGGGGTGAGGTCGCCGAATTTGGGACGGTTGCGAATCTGCTCGGGGTCCAGACCGTTGACGGTCGTGATTTTGGCGAGGCCGGCGCGCTTGTCGCCGCCGCGCGAAGGACGCAGCGAGCCCTCGATGACGTCGCCCGTGCGCAGGCGCGCGGAGCGGATGAGGTAGGCAGGCACGAAGGCGTCGTCGTTGGACTTCATGTAGCCATGGGCGTGGATAATGCCGGAGCTGTCCGGGCGAATCTGCAGAATGCCCTTGATATCGCGGAAGCCCTCGGCCTTCGCGGCGGTGACGTAGATCTCCTCGACGAGCTCGGCTTTCTTCTTGCCGGTCGTCTCGATCTCGAACTCCTTGGCCTTCTCGCGCAGTTCGGCGACCTTCATGGCAGCGAGCTCCTCGCGCGAAAGCGTGGGCTCGGTGGGGGCGGCGTTGCGCTCCTTGTTGCGCTGTTTGCGATCGCGCTGGCGGTTGCGACGGTCGTTGTTGCGCTCGTCCTTGCGCTCATTGCGCTCGTCGTTGCGCTTGTGCTGGCGACGGTTGGGGCGAGCGCCGTCTTCGGCCTCGGCGGGCGCGGCGCCATCGGTTGCGGCGGCGCCGGCATTGGCCGTAGCGGCGTCATTGGCCTCGGCGCCGGAATCAATC
>USNX01000224.1 GCA_900556205.1 uncultured Collinsella sp. | reverse complement strand
CATTTCCGACGAGCGTTCCGCCTACATGACCCGCGAGCACAACGGCTCGCGCATGGTCACCATGGGCCCGGGCGTTGTGGGCACCGAGGTCGCCAAGAAGATCGCCCGCGAGTTCCTGCGTGCCCAGTACGCTGGCGGCCGTCACCAGATCCGTGTCGACATGCTCAACAAGATGGCCTAACGAGAGCCACCGAGAACTCGAACTTCTATCTCAACTTGTGAATTCAGACGAAAGGACGTTCTGATGAAGAAGACCATCGCAATCGGTTGCGACCATATCGTTACGGACGAGAAGATCTATCTGGCCGACCGCCTGGAGCAGGCTGGCTACAAGGTGCTCGACTGCGGAACCTATAGCCACACCCGTACGCACTATCCCATCTACGGTAAGGCCGTGGGCGAGGCTGTTGCCAGCGGCAAGGCCGACTTTGGCGTGGCCCTGTGCGGCACCGGCATCGGCATCACCAACGCCGTCAACAAGGTTCCCGGCGCCCGCTGCGCCCTGGTTCGCGACATGACCTCTGCCCTGTATGCCCGTCGCGAGCTCAACGCCAACATCGTGGGCTTTGGCGGCAAGATTACCGGCGAGTTCCTGATGGCCGACATCATGCTTGCCTTCCTGGAGGAGCCCTACGAGAAGACTCCCGAGCACGATGCCCTGATCGCCAAGATCGATGCCTGCAATAAGGCCGACGCCGAGGCTCAGGCTGACCCGCACTTCTTTGACGAGTTCCTCGAGAAGTGGGACCGCGGCGAATACCACGACTAAGGGGTTCCGGCGTTCTACCCAACGCCAGACCGGTCGACGCTGCGCGCCGCTCGCTGACGTTGAGGGTGCCTGTGGGGTTGCCCCTGTTGTTGCGAAGCGTTCTGGTTCGGTAAGCTGCTCCGATAACACGTTTGCTTGCTGAGCTTGTGTGCTTCGCTCTTGGCGGTACCCGGCATTCTGCAGCTTTTCAATTGACGGCTCGCGTTTCTGTGAGGGGGCGCGGGCCGGTTTTCTATCAGCCCTATTGACTTGGCGGGCTGTCGTAAGAAAGGGAAGGCTCCTATGGAGTTTGTTCTTGATAACGGTTCTATCCGCGTAGCACTGAGCACGGCGGGTGGGTCGTTCACTTCTATTGCGGCCAACGGCCGTGAGTACCTGTGGCAGGGTGACCCGGCGGTCTGGTCGGGCCAGGCGCCCATTTGTTTCCCGATCTGCGGTGGCCTTCGTGACGGCCGCGCAATGACCATGGGCGGCCGCGAGGTAAAGCTCGCCCGCCACGGCTTTGCGCGCAAACAGGAGTGGAAGCTCGAGGAACAGAGCGACAACATGGTTGCGCTGAGCCTAAGCTCTACCGACCATGCCGAGTTGCTCGAGCAGTACCCGTATCCGTTTAAGATCGTTGCTCGTTACACGATCGATTCGGAAAAGGTGGCCGTGTCGTACGAGGTGACCAATGAGGGCACCGAGGACATGCCGTTCTTTGTGGGCGGTCACCCCGGCTTTAAGTGCCCGCTCGACGAGGGCGAGTCCTATGACGACTACGAGCTCCGTTTTGAGCAGCGTGAGGCCACCGACCTCTGCACCGCCGTTCCCTCGACGGGCCTGATTGATGTTGAGCATCGCAGCAAGAACCCCATGATCGGCCAGAACCTGCCGCTTACCCATGAGCTCTTTGACTTCGCGGAGACCATCTTCGACGTGCTCGAGAGCCGCGTGGTTACGCTGACCAAGAAAACCGAGGAGAAGGGCGTGCGCCTGACGTTCCCCGATATGCCGTACCTGATTGTGTGGAGCAAGCCCGAGGGCGACTTTGTGGCTGTTGAACCGTGGGGTGGTCTGTCCACCTGCTCCGACGAGGACGATATCCTGGAGCACAAGCGTGGCTGCCTGGTGGCCAAGCCGGGAGAGACCGTCACCCGCGGCTTTGAGATCGAGATCCTTTAACGAGTTATCGTATGTTTGGGGCGGGTCATGCCGCCCCGGAACAGGAGTTCAACATGATTCTGACCGTTACCATGAACCCGTCGATTGATACGCGCTACCAGCTCGACAAGCTGATCATCGACGATGTTAACCGTGTGACGCCCGAAAAGACCGCTGGCGGCAAGGGCCTCAACGTGAGCCGTGTGCTGCTGCAGTTGGGCGACGATGTGCTCGCGACCGGTCTGCTCGGCGGCCACATGGGTGCGTATATGGCCGAGCTTATGGATGCCGACGGCGTCAAGAACGACTTTGTGCCCATTGCCGGTGAGACGCGCATCTGCCTGAATATCCTGCACGAGGGCAATCAGACCGAGCTGCTGGAGAGCGGCCCGCAGATCGCCCCGGCCGAGCTCGAGGCCTTTACGGCCAAGTTCGCCGAGCTTGCAGCGAAGGCGGACGTTGTGACGCTTTCGGGCTCGCTGCCGCGTGGCGTCGATGCTGGCTACTATGCCGAGCTCGTCAAGATCGCCGAGAAGGCGGGCGCCAAGGTGCTGCTCGACACTTCGGGTGCATCGCTGGAGGCCGCGCTGGAGTCCGACGCTAAGCCTGAGCTCGTAAAGCCCAACCTGACCGAGATTAACGGCCTGCTGGGTACGTCCTTTACGACCGATGATGTCGATGCCCTGCGTGAGGCGCTTGCCGCCGATGGCCGCTTTGCCGGTATTCCCTGGGTTGTCGTCTCGATGGGCGCCGCAGGTTCGGTGGGCTTC
>USNX01000223.1 GCA_900556205.1 uncultured Collinsella sp. | reverse complement strand
CTCGTGGGCGTTGGGAATCACGTCGGCGGCGTTGGCGTAGATCAGCAGCGTACCGAACAGGCCAAAGGCCACGCCGGCGGTGCAGACCATCGCATACTTCCAAGAAGCCTCGAGGGCCGTCTTGTTCTTGTAGATACCCACGAGGAACACGGTGGAAAGCGTGGTTGCCTCCACGGCGGCCCACGTGAGGATCATGTTGTTGGACAGGCACGCGAGCAGCATGGTAAACACAAACAGGCTAAACAGCGCAAAATACTGCTTGGCGCGCTCGGCGGGCATGGAGCCCTCCTCGATATCGGCCTTTACATAGGGCAGCGAGAACAGCCCGGTAAGAAAACCGATAAAGCCGATGAGCAGCACAAAGATGGCGCCCAGCGAATCGAGGTGGAACCACAGGCCAAGAGCGCTCGCGGTGTCGCCGCTCATAAGGACGTCACCGGCCGTCACAATCGACAGCACCAGGACGGCTGCGACGGAGACCAGGTTGAGACCGGCAAACACGTTATAGGACGTGTTCTTGGGCAAAAACGCCATGACCAGCGAGAACACCAAAGGAGTCGCGAGCAGGGCGAGAATCAACGTTTCCATGGACTACCCCCTCAGCTCGGACAGGTCGCGCGCATCAAGCGAGTGGGAGTCGTCCCAAATGCGACGCACGACGATGGACATGATGATGACGGCAAAGATGGCGTCGGTGGCGATACCGATCTCGATGATCTCGGGAGCGGTGGGAGCCAAAAGCGCGAGCGTCACGTGGCTGCCGTTTTCCATAAGGCAGTATCCAAAGATCTGCTTCATGATGTTGCGCTGCGAGATGATGCAGGTGAGGCCCACAAAGAAGTGAGCGAAGCTAATAGCGAGCGCAGGCGTTGCGACCTCGGCCGTGGGCAGGCTGATCTGCGTCACGACGGCAAAGCAGATCGCGACCTCGACGGCGATGATGCAGATGGCCCACGCGGGCTTAAGGCCGGCCTTGAGCGATGCGTCGCTCGGCTCGCCCATCTTCTTGTATGCGCGGTTAAGGATATAAGGGACCAGGACGACCTTGGTGATAAAGGCAGATCCAGCCCACATAAGCAGCTCCTGTGCACCGGTAGTGGCACCAAGCGTGGCGAGCAGTCCCACGAGCACCAGCGACTGCACCGCATACCAGCTGATGGCGTGCTTGATGTTCTTTGAGACGACCACCATGGTGGACGTGACGATCAGAAGGCCGCCAAGGATGTTGACGATCGAATAACCCATGTCGTTCTACCTCCTAACCGATCCAGCTGGCCGAAAGCGGGCCGCTGACGATGACCATGATGATGAGTACGATGAACACGAATGCCATTGCCTTGGGGAGCGGTGCACCAGCGGCGACTTCCTCGCTCGGCTCACCGGGCAGGCAATAGCCCATCCACTTGAGGAACCAGGCAAAGGTGGCGACGGTCTCGGCGACCATGATGCACACGAGCACCAGAATCGCGACGTTGCCGGCACCAACGGAAAAGCCGCCGGCGATAATCTGGAACTTCGAGAAGAACGTGTTCATGGGCGGCACGCCGGCAATGGCGAGCGCCGCCACACCAAAGCCCACACCCGAGATCGGGTACTTCTTTACGATGCCGCGCAGCTTGGGCAGCATACGCGTGCCGAGCGTAAAGGAGAACGAACCCGCGATCAGGAAGAACAGGGTCTTGGCGAAGGCGTGGTTAAAGATGTGGCACACGGCACCATCGAAGGCGAGCTGGCTGCCAAAGACCGAAAGGCCCAGACCAAAGAACACATAGGAGAGCTGGGCGATCGTGGAGAAGGCCAGCAGGCGCTTCATGTCCTTTTGCGGCAGGTACATCAGGAAGCCAAAGAGCATGGTGACCATGGCGTCGATAATGGCGACCCAGCCCACGATCTCGGGAATCTCGCCGGCAGAGACGAGTGCGCGCGCGAACACGCACACGCCGACCTTAACCATCGAGGCACCATGCAGGTAGGCCGAAACAGGCGTCGGCGCCTCCATGGCCGAAGGCAGCCACATGTACATGGGAACCTGTGCGGACTTGGCCCAGGCCGCAAACAGCACGAGCAAAAGGACGATAGCCTTGAGCTTGGCGTCGAGGCCGGCAATCGCGGTAATGGCGAAGGTGCCGGTGTGGGCAAACACGATGGCGGCGCCCAGATACAGGCCGAGCGCACCGATATGCGTAATAATCAGGGCCTTCATGCCGGCCTTCTTGGCCGTAGGCGACATATAGTAGCTGATGAGGCCCCAAGAGCAGGCACCCGTGATCTCAAAGAACACGAGCTGACCCAAAAGGGTCGAGCTGTACACGAGGCCGGCCATGGCACCGATGAAGGTCGCGAGATACGCGTAGAAGCGACGACGCGGTGCGTCGGGATGCTCACGGTTATTCTCGCTCATATAGGGAATCGAATAGATCACGACAAGCAGGCCGATACCCACAAAGGCGGGCGCGAGGAGCGTGCTCATGCGATCGAAGGTGAATCCCATGACGAGGGTCTGCCCAAACGAGATCAGGGGGACCTGCGTGTCGGGCATGCCGGCGCCAGCGAAATTCGCGGCGAGGGCGATGGTGCAGGCCGTCGAGACGGCGGCACCCAAAACGCTGAACCACTTGGCGTACGGACGGGGGAACAGGGCGACGAGCACCGAGGCCACCATCGGGGCCGCGATAGCGACCAAGCCGAGAAGGGACAGAC
>USNX01000222.1 GCA_900556205.1 uncultured Collinsella sp. | reverse complement strand
GCCGTACACAATGAGCGCCAGCGCCACAACGGGAGCATTGTAGAAATGCTCCTCCATCCAGTCGTTGAGCGGCAGGCCGATCGCCGCGGCGGGAATGCAGCCGAGCACAATCTTGCCCCACAGCACCCAGGTGTCGCGACGGCCCTCCTTGCCCTTGCTGGGCGAGAACGGATTGAGCTCATGGAAGAACAGCACACAGACGGCCAGAATGGCACCGAGCTGAATCACGACCAGGAACATATTCCAGAACGTCTCGCTCACGTTCATCTTGACGAACTCGTCCACCAAGATCATGTGACCGGTCGACGAAACAGGCAGCCATTCGGTGATGCCCTCGACCAGGCCCATGAAGGCAGATTTTAGAAGCTCGATAATATCCAAAGGGACCCCCTCGTTAGACACCCGCCGGTAGATGTTCTGCGGACGATGCGGGCGATGTCCCATTATCAACCGTTGGCGGTGCGACCGCGCCTACCCTTACCAAAAAACTCGCCCGTTCACAGAATTGCGAGCAGTCAAACCGAAATCCTTGGGTATAACTGCAACAAGATAAAGTGTCCGGCGGCCAACGCGCCCGCGCCCGCCCGACGCACGAGCCCCGCGCCCGTGCGATAGACCAAGGAGGAAACCATGAACGAGGGCTACACCAAGGTATTTGTTTCACTCGACGGTACTGAGCAGCAGGATTTTGTGCTCGCACGCGCCATCAAGGTCGCCGCGAACAACGGCGCCAAGCTAATCATCGGCCACGTCATCGATTCCACGGCGCTCGAGAGCGCCGGTTCCTATCCAGTCGATCTGGTCAACGGCCTAGAGGAGGCATTTAAGCCCTCCATCGCCAAGCAGCTCGAAGAGGCCAAGGCCAATCCCGACATTCCCGAGGTCGAGGTCATGATTCGCGCCGGCCGCATTCGCGAGACGCTCAAGGACGAGATGCTCGACGTGGTCAAACCCGACCTGGTGCTCTGCGGCGCCCGTGGCCTGTCCTCGATCAAGTATGCGCTGCTGGGTTCGATTTCGACGTTCCTGCTGCGCAACACGGACTGCGACATCTTGGTCGTGAAGTAGCGTTGCTCCCACCGGCCGCGGGGCCTGCGGGGTTTCCACGGGCACGTCCTCGCCGCTTCGCGGCTGCGGGATGTGCCCTTAGGAAACCCCTCCCGGCCTCGCGGCCTTCGCAGCCTTACTTCAACGAATTGGCTGATAAAAGATGGCGTGCCGCCCTGGTTGGGGCGGCACGTTTTTTATGGCACGTTTTCGTTATGGGAGATTCATTTGAGCCTCATGGCTGTGTTCACGTTCGGGAACATAGCGCCAGTTGCCTTAGCTAAGTTCACGTTCGGGAACACAGCCGTCCGCACCGCAAGACGGCCCGACTACTCGAAATATTGGAACTTGTTGGTTGAGAAGGCAAACGTGACGACGAAGCCTTCGCCGGGCTCGGATGCTGCGGTGACGTCGATGCCCATCTTGGAGCACAGGCGTGCCACCAGGTAGAGGCCGATGCCTGTTGCGCGCTTGGTGGTGCGGCCGTTGTCGCCGGTAAAACCCTTCTCGAACACGCGGGGCAGGTCGGCCGCGCTCACGCCGCAGCCGTTGTCCGCAACGGTAAGCTCGATGCGCTCGCTTGCCAGGCCCTCGTCCAGCAACGCGCCCGAAAACGTGATCTTCGCACCGTCCTCACACGCATATTTAATGCTGTTCTGAATGAGCTGGCCCAGAATAAACTCGAGCCACTTCTCGTCGGTAAAGACCTCAAAGTCGAGGTTCTCGCACACCGGAGCCACGTGCGCCGCGATGAGCTCGCGGGCGTTGGCTTTAATCGCACCCGTCACCAAGGTCTTAAGATCCCAGCGACGAATCAGATAGTCGCGCTCCACGACTTCCGAGCGCGCGTAGTACAGCGCCTGGTCGATATAGCGCTCCACGCGAGCCAGCTCACGGCCCAGGTCATCCACGCGCGACAGGTCGTCTTCGCTGCCGTCCAGGTTTTCCAAAATCAGATGGGCTGCTGCCAGGGGCAGCTTGGCCTCGTGGACCCAGCTCTCGATATAGTCGCGGTAGTCATCGGTCTGGCGCCGGCCTTCGGCAACCTCGTCACAAGCGGCTTTGCCCACCCGGCGCAAGACCTCGTATTCGAGCTCGCCCTCGGCATAGGTCGGGCATTGCACCATCTCCTGCACCCATGCGGGGCTCTCCAGCTCCTCTGCCGCGCGCTCCAGCTGGCACAGAAAACGACAACGGCGCGCGTACTCAATCACGATACCCAGCATGCCAAAGATAAAGGACACACCGACCGCCACGACCACGATGGAAACGGGTGCGCCGGCGACCGTCAGCACAAAGCAGCTCAGCAGCACGCCGCACGTCCACACGACGACGGGAAGCAGTGCATCTTTGAAGAATTTGGCAAACGACATAGCCGGCCCCTAAACCGAATAGCCCTGGCCGCGGTGCGTCGTCAAATACCCCTTGATGCCGATTTTTTCGAGCGTGGTGCGCAGGCGGTTGATGTTGACGGTAAGCGTGTTGTCGTCCACGAAGGCGTCGGAATCCCACAGGTCCTGCATGATGGCCGAGCGCGAGACGATTTTGCCCGCGCGGCTCAGGAGTAGCGACAGAATGCGCAGCTCATTTTTGGTGAGTTCGGTGCTGTCGCCGGTTGCCGTGTTGGTGACCGCGGAGCGGGCAAGGTCGAGCTCCAGCCC
>USNX01000221.1 GCA_900556205.1 uncultured Collinsella sp. | reverse complement strand
GCTCTGCAGAGTATCCGGCAGCGTCACCGAACGCAGCGCACACCCTTCAAAGGCGCTTTCGCCGATCTCGCGCACCTCCCCCAGATCGAGGGAAACGAGGGCGGCGCAGTTTTTGAAAGCATACTGCCAGACCTCGCGCACCTTGTTGAGGGCGTCCGAGCCAATCAGCTCGCCCTCGCGGTCGAAGTCCGTGGCGATGATGACGCTGTCGGACTTTTTGGCCAAGTTCTTGAGCGAACGGATGAGCTCCTTCTCGGCCGGCAGCTTAATGACGGGGGCCCAGGTGAGATAGGGCAGGCTCTCGAGTTTCCAGCCCTTGATGGAGATGCCGTCGGCAAGGAACGGTTTGCGCTTGGTGTCGTAGGGCGGACGGGCCAGGCCGTCGGGCATATCGGCCGGCAGCATCTCGCCGTCCTCGGTCACCGAATACCAGCCCAGCTTTTTATCGAACAGCACGCTGTCGCAAAAATCAGGCGCAAGGATGTGACCGGCCAGGCCGATGGTCACGCACTCCTCGCCCTTCCACTCAAAACGGTAGATGGCGGTGTTGTACACCTTGTCCTTTTTGGGTTTGCCCGTGGACAGACGCTCGGCAATCTGACGCGCGGCGTCGTTTTTCTCGGCGATGATGAGCTTCAAAAGAGGCTCCTATCTCGTGTCTCTGCGGCTACGCCCGCCCGTATGGCGGCCGATTTACGCCCTTGCTTGCTCGATCCGCCCGATGAGCCAATCGCACCAGGCATCCATGCCCTCGCCCTTGCGCGCGCTCACGGCAAACCGCGGCGCCTGCGGATTGAGGTCATCGAGTGTCTTAGTATACCTATCCATGTCAAAATCGAAAGCCGGGGCCACGTCGACCTTGTTGAGCAACTGCGCGCCGGCGTGCTGGAAGATGCCCGGGTACTTGATGGGCTTGTCGTCGCCCTCGGGCACCGAGAGAATCATGATGGACAGGTTCTCGCCCAGGTCAAAGTCGACCGGGCAGACCAAGTTGCCCACGTTTTCGATAAAGATGACGTCGATGTTTTGAAGACCCACCGCCTGGTCAAACGCGTCAACGGCCTCCATGATCATGTTACCCTCGAGGTGACACAGACCGCCCGTGTTGATCTGGATGGCGGGCATGCCGGCTTCCTTCATGGTGATGGCGTCGACGTCCGAGGCGATGTCGCCCTCGATGACGGCGCAGCGCAAGCCGGCCTTGTCGCGCAGGCGCTCGTTGGTGTCCAGGATCGTGGTGGTCTTGCCCGAACCGGGGCTCGACAGCACATTGATCACATAGGTGTTTGTCTCATTAAATCGCTGACGCAGCTGATCTGCCAGGCGCTCGTTGCGCGACAGAATCGGCGATGCGATATCAATCGTTTTCTCGGCCATACTTAGCGCTCCTTACTTTGGCCCTTTATACCCCATCACTAGATGGCTAGCGGGCTAATCGTCGGGGGTTTCGATCTCGATACTTGCGATGTCGAGCTCGCGGCCGTGCAGCAGGCGCACGTTAGCGCCGCCGCACTGGGGGCAACGACAATGGAAGCGATCGTGGCCGAAGACCTCACCGCAGTCCAGACACTCGCTTTGTGGATGGACCTCCTCCACGGCAAGCTCGCAGCCTCGCGTGAGCGGGTCCTCGTCGCGAAATGTCTCCCACGCAAAGTCGAGCGCCTCGCGCACGACCTCGGTCATATCCCCGATACGCAGCGTTACCAAAACGGCGCGCGAGGCCCCCGCCCCACGCGCCGCGCGAATCACTGTATCGAGTATGCCGTTGACAATGCCAACCTCGTGCATACCGATTTACTCCTCGTCGTCCTCATCGTCCGAGAACAGGTCCAGACGGCTCACAAACAAGCCCTCCTTGCCCTCGCGCGCGGTAATGACCACGCGGGCAATGGCGAGCGAAATCTCGTAGAGCGAGAGCAGGGCACCATACATGAGGCCCAGCGTAACGGGCGAGCCGTCGGGCGTAATCACAGCCGAGCCCACAAGCAGGCCCACGTACACGTAGCGCCAGGCGCCGCGGAAGGCCGCGTAGGACACGATGTGGAAGACGGACAGGTAGAAGATGATGAGCGGCAGCTCAAACGCCACGCCAAAGCCGATCATAAAGAGCAGCTCCATGTTGACGTAGTTCTCCAGGTCGGGCAGCGCCGTGGCGACGGCCGAGGTCTCGCCGATAAGCCACTCAAAGCCCGCCGGGATGATGATGAAATAGCAGAAGATGGCGCCCAGGAAGAACAGCACCGTCGAGGCGAGCACCGTGGGCACGACCCATTTGCGCTCGTTGGGACGCAGTGCCGGCAGGAAAAATGCCAGAATCTGCCAGATGATCATGGGCGTGCACATGACCACGGCCATCTTGATGGCCAGCGAGAAGCGCAGGCCAAAGCCGCCGAGCGTGGTGGTGATGTAGAACTTACCGTCCGGCACAAAGGAGCGGATGGGGTCTTCCAGGATGTCGAGCACCACGGGCGTGGCGAAATACAGCACGATGGCGGCGGCAAACACCGACACGACCACGATGGTCAGGCGGCGACGGAGCTCGCCCAGGTGATCGAAGAGCGGCATGCGCGCAGGTCCGATAGGCATTACTCATCGCCTCCCTTCAGGGCATCGGCGGTGGCAGCCTCGGCAGCGGCGTCGTCCTCGGCCTCGAGCTCGCGGGCGAGCTGGTCGACGACGGCCTTGCGCTTGAGGCTCATCACGGCCACGCCC
>USNX01000220.1 GCA_900556205.1 uncultured Collinsella sp. | reverse complement strand
ATCATGGCCCTCTCCCAATCTAAACATCAAAGGTAGCGGCGCGTTCAGGCGCCTTAGCTCTAGGTTTCTCAGGTGCCGGAGATTGCCCCGAAAGAGGAGCGCAGCGTACTTTGGGTACGCAAGCGACAGTTTGAGGGGCAAGATCCGGTGCCTGAGGAAGCTAGAGGGTTTCGATGAAGGCGGCGATGCGCGTCTCGATCTGGCCCATGTCGCCGTTGCTGTAGTCGGTCTCGATCTTCATGTACGGAATACCCTCACCCTCGACGGCCTCCTGCATGCGGGCACTCTCCACGTTAAAGGTGTGGCACGCCTACAGCACGCTCTCGACCACGCCATCGACGTGATACTTCTCGCACATGGTCAGCGTGTTTTCCATACGACCGTCGTTGGGCGTCATGACCGAGCAGTTAATATCCAGGTAGCGATCGGCAATGGCGCGCAGGATATCGGGAGCGTCGGGGTCGATCATCATGGCGGCCGTACGCTCGCCCGAGCAGTCATCCATGCACACGACCACGCCGCCGTTGGACTCGATGGTGCGACCGATCTTGTTGATCACACCGCCCACCGGTCAGCCGGTGATCAGAATGCGCTTGGCATCCGCCGCAATCGGGCGCTCGCCCGCGTCGTAGGCCTCGCGCAGCTTAGCAACCTTTTGCTCCAGCTGCTGCGTATAGGCCTCGATATCAAAACTAAACGTACCGGCAAACATGGTGCTCATCAGGTCGACGCCGCTCATGGCCGCCGGCTGGTTGGCCTGCAGCGCAAACATCTCGAGCTGGGCCGCACGCAAGCGGTTGCGACGACGGACGGCAGCGCGCAGGTCATCGTCGGTAATCGTGATGCCGTAGAAGCCCTCGAGCTCCTCCTTGAGCAGGCGGCACTCCTCGTACCAGCCCTCGCGCTCGTAGGCGCGGTCGCGGCCCTGCGGAAGATGCAGAATGTGCGTACGCTTGAGCTCGTTGAGTAGCTCGTACATCTTCTTCTTGCCGTCGCAGGTGGTCTCGCCGATGATCATGTCGCTAAAGTACGTAAACGGGCACTTTTGCGAATAGGCAAAACCGTACGTCGACTTGATGAGCGGACAAAGATTTGCCGGCAGCACCTTCTCGGCCTCGGGAATCACCTCATCGGACGTACCGCACAGCGCCACGCTCGCAGCCCCCGCGGCATCGATAATCTCGAGCGGCGTATAGCTGCACAAAAAGCCGACCAGGCGATTGCCGGCCTGTTTGTAATCCTTGACGCGAATAAACGCCGCCTTGCGTTGCTCGTTGAACTCCTCAAACGTGGACGGCAACGGCTGCTCAATATTTTCCGACATGTAACTCCTTAACGAACCTTTTAACCAACCAAGGAGACGGCTTTCCCAGGTGCCCGAGGTTGTCATGAAAGAGGAGCGCCGCATACTTTGGTAGCAAGCGACGGTCTGAACGGCAAGATCGGGTGCCTGGGGAAACCGCCGAGACGGATAACCCTAAATGGTTTCCAAGAAAGCCTCGATCCTGGTTTGCAGCTGACCGGCATCCTCGCCAGCGTAGTCGGTCGTGATGTGCATGAACGGAATGCCTGCCTCCTCGGCGGCCTTCTCCACGGCAAACGACTCCATCTCATAGAGCGTGCAGAACTGCAGGGCCACGTCGACGATGCCGTCGACATGCAGGTCCTTGGCCATCTGGACAATGTCCTTCATACGCTGGTCGTTGGGCGTAAAGACGGCGCAGTTGATCTTAAAGTAGCGCTCGGCGATGGCGTCGAGCATCTCGTCGACCGTCTCGCCGGACTCGTCGACCAAATCCTTGTAGTAGCGCGAGCCCGTGCAGGACTCCTCGCCTACCACAACGCCGCCGGCCTTCTCAATGAGGTTGAACAGCTTCCAGTTGGGCACGGCCATGGGCGTGCCGGTGTACAGGATGCGCTTGGTCCCCTTGGGCGCCACGCCCTCGCCGGCTTCAACGCGCTGCTCGCACTCGGCGGCCATGTCGTTGATGGCGCCGGTCAAGCGCGGCGTGTCGTCCATAAAGGCGGCCTGAACGGTCAGCAGGCTGTCGAGACCGCTGATGGGCGCTGGGTCGGCAGCGCGCGTGGCAGCGAGGCGCTGCAGGGCGCGACGCTTCTCATTGACGGCGTGGATGGCGGCCTTCAGACGCTCAGGCGTAATCGTAACGCCACACTCCTCCTCAATCTTGGCGGCGAGCTTTTTGACCTCGGCCTTCCAAGTCACGAGCGTCGACTCATCGTGCACGTTGGGAATATCCATAACGTACATGTTCTTTTGCGTGGCAAAGAACTCGTAGGCCTTCTTCTTGCCATCGCAGGTGTTCTCGCCTACCACCAGGTCACTCGACTCAATGTAGGGGCAGACCTCGCCCAGCTTAAAGCCGGCAAAGCTCTTGATGAGCGGACAAGTGTTGCGTGGCAGGTGCTCCTCAACCTTATCGGTTGCCCAATCGGCACCCGAGCACAGACCCACGGGAATGCCGTCACAGGCAAGTACAATCTCCTCGGGAACGTACACGCAGAACGAACCGACGATCTTGGTGGCCTCGCCAGCCTCCTTCTTGTCGAGCATCTCCTTAATACGGCCACTGTGGATGTTGGTGGCCACAAAGTCCAGGTAGGACGTGGACTTGGGGCGATTGTTCTGCGTCAGGAACATATCGCCGTACATCTGGCCCACGGCGCCCAGCAGCATGTCGTGGTCGGCAAGATTCATGC
>USNX01000219.1 GCA_900556205.1 uncultured Collinsella sp. | reverse complement strand
GAACACGGGAACCGGGCCCGCACCTTCGCGTACCGCCAGGCGCTCAAACAGCGGCATCATCTGGTCGAGCCAGCGTTCGCCCAAAAGAAAGCTCACCGGCTCGTATCCGGCGCGCACTGCACGCTCGATGACCTTGGCACTCTCGGCGATAAAAATGCCCTTCTGCGGCTCCAGCACGCAGCGAAGCTCACGCTCGGTCAGTCGCACGTAGGCATCGAGCCGCTCGTCCTCGAGCGAATCGATTCGCAGCACCTCAACGGCATCAGTCATAGCAGCCTGCCCGCACCTTTCTTTACAGCAGATCTATACCAAACGAGGCGACGCTAAGCGCCGCCCCATGCATTCAAATAACCCGATGATACCGTTCACGCCAGACGATTTACGCCTCAACGCGACGATACGTCACGAACTCATAATCGAGACCCTCGTCACCCTCGCCCGCGGCAATCGTGGCAACACCGCCACGCCTCGCAATCTCCCACGCGGGATCGGCATCCAGATCGGGAAAGTACGTATCCACGTCATGCACGCAATGGTTATGCGTAACCTCGGCCTCGACGCAATACGGCAAGAACTGTCGATACACCTCGCCGCCGCCGATCACCCACGCAACGGGTTCATCGGCTACCGCGACGAGCGCTTCGTCAACGCCATGCACCACGTCGACGCCCTCGGCAGCAAAGCTCTCGTCGCGGGTGAGCACGATATTACGGCGATTCTTGAGCGGACGCCCGCCGGGAAAACTCAACAGCGTCTTGCGCCCCATAATGACCGGGCAACCCTTGGTGCATGCCACAAAATGACGCATGTCGGCACGGTTGGACACGATCATGTCGCCCTCGCACCCAATACCCCAGTCATCGCACACGGCGACAATGGCAGAAAGCTTACACGTCATGCGCGTCACCTACACCGCGATGGGAATGTTCTTGACCTGCGGGCCGTGCTCGTAGCCCTCCACGATCAGGTCGTCGGTCGTAAACGCATAGAAATCGTGCACGTCGGGGTTCAGCGTTACCTTAGGCGCCGCAAACTGCGGGCGCTCGATAAGCTCACGGACGATATTGACATGACGGTCGTAAATGTGGGCATCGGCAATCACATGCAGCAGCTCACCGGGGATCATATCGACCGACTGCGCGACCATCATCAGCAAGATGGCGTACTGACAAACGTTCCAGTTGTTCGCGGCCAAAATGTCCTGGCTGCGCTGGTTGAGAATCATGTTGAGTGTGGGCTTATCGTCCTGCGGGCGCTGCGTGACGTTATAGGTCACGCTGTAGGCGCACGGATACAGGTGCATCTCAGACAGGTCGCTAAACACATAGGTGTTCGTCATAATGCGGCGGCTGTACGGCGTGTGCTTAAGATCGTACAGCACGCGGTCCATCTGGTCGAAATCGCCCTCGGCATAATGGCTCTTCTGGCCAATCTGATACCCGTAGGCCTTGCCGATGGAGCCGGTCTCGTCGGCCCACTCGTCCCAAATATGGCTGTTGAGGTCATGGACGTTATTGGACTTCTTTTGATAGATCCACAGAATCTCGTCCATCGCAGACTTAAGCGCCGTGCGGCGCAGGGTAAGCGCGGGGAACTCCTCGCGCAGGTCGTAGCGCGCCGTGACGCCAAAGTTTTTAATGGTATAGGCAGGGGTGCCATCCTCCCACACCGGACGGACCTTTTGGCCCTCGGTGGTGGTGCCATGGTCCAGAATATCGCGGCACATGGTTACAAACTGTTGATCAGCCTTGCTCATTGACCCTCCTGTCAGTCGCCTACAAGCGAGATTCATTGTAGCCCAGGCGCACGCAGCCCCACAGCCCAAACATAAGCCCTCATTTTCTGACATATGCCAGAAATTCATTGCGCAAATCTGAACGTTCGCTATTCTATTGTTGACATATGTCAGATAAGGAGTGCACATGGCAGGAAGACGCGAGAAACTGCGCCGCGTCGGGATCATCCCCGAATATCGCGGTTTTACCCCCGATGGCCTGGCGAGCGGCGATGCCATCGATATGACAGTCGACGAGCTCGAAGTGCTGCGCCTGTGCGACTTGGAAGGCCTTAACCAAGAGGCAGTCGCCCAGCACATGGGCATTGCCCGCGCCACGGTGGCGGCAATCTGCAGCCGCGCGCATCGCAAGGTGGCAAACGCGCTGGTCAATGGACGGGCGATCGTCATCGAAGGCGGCAACATCGCGTACTCCCCCATCACCACGACAACGGCCGCATGGCCAGCAAAGGAGGTCGACACCGTGAGGGTGGCAACGACGTACGACAACGGCAACATCTTTATGCACTTTGGCCGCAGCGAACAGTTCAAGATCTACGACATCCAGGATGGCAAGGTGCTCAACGAGCAGGTCGTGGGCACCGGCGGCACTGGTCACGGTGCATTGGCGGGTCTGCTTGCCAACAGTGGCGTTGACACGCTCATCTGCGGCGGTATCGGCGGCGGCGCCATCAACGCACTTACCCAGGCCGGCATCACGGTCTATGCAGGCGCCCAGGGCAGCTGCGACGCCTGCGTCGAGGCACTCATTGCCGGCACGCTCGCACAGACCGGCGAGGCCACGTGCGGCTGCCACGGCCATGACCACGAGCACACCCATGAGCACGGCGAATCCTGCGGTTGCCACGGCCATCACGAGAACGAGGGCCACGAGGGCTGTGGCTGCCACTAGCGGCAAATGCTCTGGCGCCAAGACGTGCCATT
>USNX01000218.1 GCA_900556205.1 uncultured Collinsella sp. | reverse complement strand
CCGTGGAGGCATGGCCGAGCGCGGCGAACTTTGTGCTCGTGCGTACGCCGCATGCCACGCGCGTGCGCGAGCGTCTGCGCGACGAATACTCGATTTTGGTGCGCGACTTTAGCTATGCGCCGGGGCTCGCGGACTGCCTGCGCATTACTGTGGGCACGCCGCAAGAAAACGATGAGGTATTGGCTGCGTTTGCCGCGCTGGTGAAGGAGGAGATGTAGATGGGCCGTTATGCCGAGGTGACCCGCAAGACGGGGGAGACCGACATCGTCGTAAAGCTCGACCTGGACGGAACCGGTGCGTGCGATATCTCGACCGGCGTACCGTTTTTCGACCACATGCTCAACGCTTTTGGCCGCCATGGCCTGTTTGATCTGACGGTGCATGCGGTAGGCGATGTGGAAGTCGATGCGCACCATACCGTCGAGGACACGGGCATTGTGCTGGGCGAGGCGTTTTGCCGGGCGCTGGGCGACAAGGCGGGCATTACGCGCTTTGCCGACGCGGCGATCGCCATGGACGAGACGCTCGTGATGGCCGCCGCGGATATCTCGGGCCGCGGCCAGGCCTACTGCGAGTTGCCCGTGCCGACCGAGCGTGTGGGCACCTTTGATACCGAGCTGGCCGTCGAGTTCTTCTATGCCTTTGCGCGCGATGCCAAGCTCACGCTGCACGTGCGCGAGCTGGCGGGCGGCAACTCGCACCACATTATCGAGGCCGCCTTTAAGGCCGTGGGCCGCACGATGCGCCGCGCCTGCGAGCTCGATCCCCGCGTGCAGGGCATCCCCAGCACCAAGGGCTCGCTGTAACCTGCCAAAAAGGGACAGGTTTATTTTGGCAGGTTTTATCTGCGGAAATGCTGTCTCATACGGTGGGTGAACGTTTAACCGACCAAAATAAACCTGTCCCTTTTTGGCAGGTTTTGAATGGGAAAAGGGAGGGGTCGCGTGGGCGAACCGAAGATTGTGGTGGTCGACTACCACAAGGGCAACTTGTCGAGCGTCGTGCGCGGGCTTGCGCGCGCCGGTGCCGCCGCCTGCACATCGGACGATCCGGAGCAGATCCGCAACGCCGACGGCCTGGTCATCCCGGGTGTGGGCGCGTTCTATGACGCAATCGCCTTTATGCGTCAGAGCGGCGAGGAGGTGGCCGTGCTCGATGCCGTTGCCGCCGGAACCCCGCTGCTCGGCATCTGCCTGGGCCTTCAGCTATTTTTTGAGCGCGGCAACGAGGGCGTGCCTGCGGACGAGGGCGCGGACGCGGACGACGATGCCTCCGAGCAGGCCGGTGGTCCCTGGGTCGATGGCCTGGGCATCATGCGTGGCTCGTGCACGCACCTGGAGTCGAGCCGCCTGAAGGTGCCGCACGTGGGCTGGGATCAGGTGCACATGACGCCTGCCGGCGCGGCCGATCCGCTGCTCGCCGGTTTTGCCGAGGGCGCCAATATGTACTTCACCCACAGCTACGCGGTGGCCGGCGACGTCGATGCCGCCGATGTGTTGGCGCGCACGCACTATACACGGAGTTTCCCGTGCATCGTGCGCCACGGCAACGTGTGGGGCTGCCAGTTCCATCCCGAGAAATCCTCCGCGCTGGGTCAGCGCATCCTTAAGAACTTCGTCAACATCGTCGAGGAGGTTGGCCGATGACCCTGTTTCCCGCAATCGATCTGATCGGCGGCAAGGTTGTGCGCCTGGAGCGCGGCGACCGCAACCGCTGCAAGGTATATTCCGATGACCCCGTGGCCGTCGCCCGCTCGTTTGCCGAGCAGGGCGCAAGCTGGGTGCATGTCGTCGACCTGTCCGCTGCCTTTGGCGAGGACGAGGACACATGCGCTGCCAACTCGGCGGCGATTAAGGCCATCTGCGGCGTCGACGGTCTGTCCGTGGACGTGGGCGGCGGCGTTCGCTCACTCGCACGCATCGATGAGCTGGCAGGCTATGGTGCTCGCCGCATTGCGCTGGGCACCGTGCTCGTGACCGAGCCGGGTTTTGCTGAGGTGGCAGCCCAGGGCTTTGGCGAGCTGTTGGTCGCCGACATTGCCGCGCGCGACGGCCAGGTTAAGGTGAACGGCTGGCGCGACGGCGCGGGCGTGGCACTCGACGATGCCGTGGCGCAGCTTACCGAGCTGGGCTTTAAGCACCTGGTGTATACCGACATCGCGCGTGATGGCATGCAGACGGGCATCGATGTGACAGCGTATCGTCATGTGGCCGAGGTCGCGGGCTTTCCCGTCGTGGCTTCGGGCGGCATCTCGACGCTCGACGACATCCGCGCACTGGCCGCGGTGGGTGAGGGCGCGATTGAAGGCGCCATTACCGGCCGCGCGCTCTACGAGGGCAAATTTACGCTGGCCCAGGCGCTGGCCGCCGCCCGAGGGGAGGAGTAGCCCATGCTTACCAAGCGCGTAATTCCCTGTCTGGATGTTAAGGACGGCCGCGTGGTCAAGGGCGTCAACTTTGTGAGCTTGCGCGATGCCGGCGATCCGGTGGAGCTGGCCCGCGCCTACGACCGCGAGGGTGCGGACGAGGTCGTATTTTTGGACATTACCGCGACGAGCGATAACCGTGCGACGACTATCGAGATGGCGGCGCATGCGGCCGAGGAGCTGGCCATTCCCTATACCGTGGGCGGCGGCTTTCGCGACCTGGCGGGCATGCGCACCATGGTTGCAGCCGGTGCTGACAAGGTGTCGCTCAACTCTGCCGCCGTGCGCGATCCGTCGTTGATCAGCCAGGCCGCCGCGGCGTTTGGCAGCCAAGCCGTGGTCGTGGCGATCGATGCC
>USNX01000217.1 GCA_900556205.1 uncultured Collinsella sp. | reverse complement strand
CGTTTGCCAATACCTATGTGATGGCCCTCATTGTCGACCGCGTTCAAGCCGGTCCCGTGGCGGGTGACCAGGTGTTTGAGGTCTTCGGCCCCTATATCCTGGCGCTCGTACTCGTTAACCTGGTGGGTCAGATCCTCTCCAAGTTGCAGGACTACACCGTCTACAAGCTCGAGATCGCGGGCAACTATCACCTGGCGCGCCTATGCTTCGACACGCTCTCCAACCAATCCATGACATTCCATACCAGCCGCTTTGGCGGATCGCTCGTGAGTCAGACGAGTCGTTTTATGAGCGGCTATACGGGGCTGGTGGACGTGACGGTGTATTCGCTCATCCCCACCATCACCTCGGTCATCTGCACCGTGGCCGCGCTCGCCCCGGTGGTGCCGACGTTTACCGTGATCCTGGTGTGCATCATGGTCGTCTACATCGCGTTTGTCTGGCTTATGTACAAGCGCATCATGCCGCTTTCGGCCGCGACGTCCGCCGCGCAGAACAAGCTCTCGGGCGTGCTCTCCGACGCGGTCACGAACATCTTGGCCGTCAAGACCTGCGGGCGCGAGGACTTTGAACGCGATCTGTTCGACGCCGCCGATCGTGCCGCGCGCGACGCTGAGACGGTCTCGATGCACGCCATGATGCAGCGCAACTTTACGACCTCGGGCCTCATCGTCATCACCATGGCCGTGGTGAGTGTGTTCGTGGCGGGCGGCAACGCGTGGTTTGGCATCTCGGCCGGCTCGCTCGTCATGATCTTTACCTACACCTATAACCTCACCATGCGCCTGAACTACGTGAGTTCCATGATGCAGCGCATCAACCGCGCTTTGGGCGATGCGGCCGAGATGACGCGCGTGCTGGACGAGCCGCGTCTGGTGGCAGACGACGAGAACGCTCCCGAGCTTAAAGTGACCGAGGGCGCGATTGATTTTGAGCACCTGAGCTTTGCGTACCGTGACGCTGCGGCGGGCGAGAGCGTGTTCGATGACCTGACACTTCATGTGGCGGCGGGCCAGCGCGTGGGCCTGGTGGGCAAATCGGGCTCGGGTAAGACGACGCTCACCAAGCTGCTGCTGCGCCTGGACGATGTTCAGGGCGGTCGCGTGCTCGTGGACGGTCAGGATGTCTCGCGCTGCACGCAGCAGAGCCTGCGCCGCCAAGTTGCCTACGTGCCGCAGGAAGCGCTGCTGTTCCACCGCTCCATTCGCGAAAACATTGCCTACGGTCGTCCCGGTGCCACTGATGAGCAGATTCGCGAGGCCGCGCGCCTGGCCAACGCCCTGGAGTTTATCGACCGCCTGCCCCGTGGCTTTGACACCATGGTGGGCGAACGCGGCGTCAAGCTCTCGGGCGGCCAGCGTCAGCGCGTGGCTATCGCCCGCGCCATCCTAACCGACGCGCCGATTCTGGTGCTCGACGAGGCGACCTCTGCCCTCGACAGCGAGTCCGAGGCGTTGGTGCAGGAGGCGCTCGAGAATCTGATGCGCGGCCGTACCTCCATTGTGGTGGCGCACCGCCTGTCCACCGTGGCGGCGCTCGACCGCATTGTGGTGCTGGCCGATGGCGAGATTGTCGAGGACGGCACGCATGCGCAGCTTGTCGAGGCGGGTGGCGAGTACGCGAGCCTGTGGAGCCGTCAGACCGGCGCATTCTTGGAGGCGTAAGCGTCTCGGACGTGGGACAATTGTGTCTATAAGTTTATTGTGCCGTTGAGCCGAGGAGTCGTTATGCCACGCGAGACCAATGCCGCCAAGCGCGAGCGCGCCATCGAGGTGTGTGAGCGCCTCAACCGTCGCTATGGCCCGGTCGAGTGCTTTTTGGACCACGAGAATCCCTTCCGCCTGCTGATCGCGGTGCTGCTCTCGGCACAAACGACCGATGCGCAGGTCAACAAGGTGACGCCGAAGCTGTTTGCCCAGTGGCCTACGCCCGAGGCCATGGCCGGGGCGAGCGTGGCTGACGTGGCAGACACCATCAAGTCACTCGGCTTCTACAAGAGCAAAGCCAAGCATGCCGTCGAGGCCGCGCAGATGATCGTCGCCGACTATGGCGGCGAGGTGCCGGCCGACATGAAGGAACTCGTGAAGCTGCCGGGCGTGGGACGCAAGACGGCAAATATCGTGCTCAACGTGGGGTTTGGCATCGTGGAGGGCATCGCGGTGGACACGCACGTCAACCGCATCGCACACCGCTTGATGCTGAGTCCCAAGACGCATGCCAAAGAACCGCTCAAGACCGAACAGGACCTGCTCAAGATCTTGCCGCACGAGTACTGGGAGTCGGTCAACCACCAGTGGATCACCTTTGGCCGCGAGATTTGTGACGCCCGCAAGCCCAAGTGCGGCGAGTGCCCGCTGGCAGACCTTTGCCCCAGCGTGCGCGTTTTGGGGTAGCGGCGTGGCCAGCGCCGTCGCGTCTGGCCCATGCGCTACCATGACAAGCAATGAACTTTGACGTACGACCCGCCGAGCCTGCCCCGGCGGGCTTTTGGCGTTGCGATGCCGGAGGACCATATGCTCATTCACCGTATAGCCGCCCAGCTCTACACTGCCGAGGCGCTGCAGACCGTCGAGGCCGGACTCGATGCCGGCGAGGACGTGACGCTGGCCGTGTCGCAATCGGGCCGCACGCTGATGGCGGCCGCTCAGTTCGCGCGCCGTCCGCGTCCTACGGTCTACATCGTGAGCGGCGAGGATGCCGCCGACCGCGCCCATCAGGTTGATGATGGCGTTCGCGCGCGAGCGCAGGGGCTTGGGCGTGACGTCGGGCATGAGGGCGACCGC
>USNX01000216.1 GCA_900556205.1 uncultured Collinsella sp. | reverse complement strand
GTTTATCGCCCAGCGCGATCTTGATGCCGCGACCCGCTATGTCCCACCCGTGGTGACGCCGACGCGCGCCGGCGGCTTCGATCAGAAGATCGCCATCATCGGTGCCGGCCCGGCCGGTCTGTCCTGTGCCTTCTATCTGGCCGAGAAGGGCTACAAGCCCGTCGTGTTCGAGAAGAACGAGCGCCCGGGCGGCATGCTCACCTATGGCATTCCCAGCTTTAAGCTGGAGAAGGACGTTATCGAGGCCGAGGTCGAAGTTATTCGCCTGATGGGTGCCGAGTTCCGCTATGGCGTGGAGGTCGGTCGCGATGTGACGCTCGACGAGCTGCGCGCGCAGGGCTTTAAGGCCTTCTACGTTGCCATTGGCTGCCAGGGCGGCCGCCTTGCGGGCATTCCGGGCGAGGGTGCCGAGGACGTGGCCGTGGCCGTCGACTTCCTTCGCGAGGTTAACAGCGGCAAGATCGATTCCCTGTCCGGCCGCACCATTGTGGTGGGCGGCGGCAACGTGGCTATCGATGTCGCGCGCAACGCCTGCCGTCTGGGTTCCGAGCACGTTGAGATGTTCTGCCTGGAGAGCGATGCCCAGATGCCTGCCAGCGAGGAGGAGCGTCGCGAGGCCATTGAGGATGGCGCGCACATCAGCTGCGGATGGGGCCCCAAGGAGATTCACCTGGACGAGGCCGGTCGCGTGTGCGGCATCACCTTCAAGCGCTGCACGCGTGTCTTTGACGACGAGGGCCGTTTTGCGCCCGAGTACGACGAGAACAATCTGCGCCGTGTCGATGCCGACCGTGTCGTCATGTCGATTGGCCAGTCCATTGTGTGGGGCGACCTGCTGGCTGGCTCCAAGGTGGAGCTCGGCCGCGGCCAGGGCGCCCTGGCCGATCCCCAGACTTACCAGACCGCCGAACCCGACATCTTTGTGGGCGGCGACGTCTACACCGGCCCCAGCTTTGCCATCGATGCCATTGCCGCCGGCCACGAGGCTGCCGTGTCCATCCATCGCTTTGTGCAGCCGGGCTCCACGCTCACCATCGGCCGCAACCAGCGCCGCTACACCGCGCTCGACCGCGACGATGTCGTGATCGAGAGCTACGACAACGCGAGCCGCGAGGTTGCGCATGTGGACCGCGAACGCGAGAAGGCTGCGCCGTTTAGCGAGTATGTTGAGACCTTTACCGAGGAGCAGGTGCGCGCCGAGACCGCCCGCTGCCTGGGCTGCGGCGCCTCGATCGTCGACCCCAACAAGTGCATCGGCTGCGGCCTGTGCACCACCAAGTGCGCGTTCGACGCCATCCATCTGGATCGCGACCGCCCCGAGTGCTCAACGATGGTCAAATACGAGCAAAAGCTCCCAAGCCTCGGCAAGTATGCTCTAAAGCGCGCAATTAAAATCAAGTTCGGTCGTAAATAGGTAACCATGGCGGGTAAGGGGACGGCGCAGACTAGACTTCGCCGTCCCCTTGCTTTGAGTTTGCATCGCATCAACCGTTGTTGAAAGGTTTCTACCTTGCATGAATTGGGAATCGTTTACCACATCATTCGCGATGTCGAGAATGTGGCGCGCGCTCATGGCGTGCGTCGCGTTTCGAGCGTGACGTTGCTACTGGGCGAGGTCTCGGGCGTCGTTCCCGACTTGCTGCTCGACGCTTGGCGCTGGGCAGCAGATAAAAAGCCTATCACCGAGGGCGCGGAGCTTATCGTGGAGCCCGTCGAGGCCGTGACACATTGCGAGGCGTGCGGCTGCGACTACGCGACGGTCGAGCACGGCAAGACCTGTCCCCATTGCGGTAGCGGCGAGACCTATTTGCTGCAGGGCCAAGAGGTAATGATCAAACAGATCGAGACTCCCGACGAGGACCCGGCAGACGCTGCTCCTGACGGCCTCTCCGACGCACCCGATGCCGTCGACGCCGCCAACCCACTCCACATCGCCTAACATCCAATGACTGCATGGGCTAGAGTTCTAAACATATTTGCTTCGGTTAGTCAAGTCATGTCTGTTTAAACAAAATGGCGGCACGCAGGCGCATTGGGATCCACCTAAAAGCGGTTTTAACGAACAGTGCGCCTGTATATGTCTTTGGAAACAATCGGCAAATCACGTTTTATCAGGCAATGAGCTGTAAACCAGCAATGTAATCAATTTGTAACAAACTTAGACGTTTAAACAAATAATCCAACCTTTTGCGAATTTAGCTATAATTCCACAATCCAAACAGGTATACTCCTT
The DNA here is from genome assembly GCA_900556205.1 of uncultured Collinsella sp. Taxonomy (GTDB): domain Bacteria; phylum Actinomycetota; class Coriobacteriia; order Coriobacteriales; family Coriobacteriaceae; genus Collinsella. The sequence goes on along the minus strand of USNX01000216.1, from coordinate 603 downwards.
TCATGTCGTGTAGGAAATACGTAGACAAAAAGGAGGTTATGTGATGGTAAGTATTGTTCTTGCTAGCCACGGGGACTTGGCAGCTGGAATCAAGCAGACGGGCTCGATGGTCTTTGGCGATCAGCCGTCTGTTGCCGTGGTCTCGCTCGAGCCGAGCATGGGCCCCGACGATTTCCGCGCCAAGGTCGAGGAAGCAGTCGCTTCCTTCGAGGACCAGGAGCAGGTGCTCTTCCTCGTTGATCTGTGGGGCGGCACGCCGTTCAACCAGATCAGCGGGCTCATCGAGGGCCACGATTCCTGGGCTATCGTCACCGGTGTCAACCTGCCTATGCTCATCGAGGCATATTCGCAGCGCTTTGACGCAAAGAACACTGCACATGCGATCGCAAAACATCTCGTGACTGAGGCTAAGGCTGGCGTGCGCGTCAAGCCCGAGTCTCTGGAGCCCGAGGAGAAGAAGCCGGCTGCGGCCGCCGCTGCTCCTGCAGGCGCCATCCCTCCGGGAACGGTTATCGGCGACGGGCACATCAAGATCGCCCACGTCCGTATCGACACCCGTCTGCTTCATGGCCAGGTGGCAACCACGTGGACCAAGCAGATCAA
>USNX01000215.1 GCA_900556205.1 uncultured Collinsella sp. | reverse complement strand
AGCCTCAGCCATTAACGATTCCTGCCGTGGCAGTACTTAAACTTCTTGCCGCTACCGCAGGGGCACGGGTCGTTGCGGCCCACGTTGACGTACGGATCGTCGCTCTCGGACTTGCGGTAGGTCGTCACCTTGCCACCGTTGTTGACGGCAGCCGGTCCGCCTTGGACAGCCGTGCGGGCCTGCACCTGCGCCTGCTTGCGCAGCACCGAGTCGCCGTTGTCACCATCGACCTCGGCAGGACCGGAGAAGCGCGCGCCCTCGAGCGCGGGCTCCTCCTTGTGCTCCATGGCACGCGGGGCAGCCTTGATCTCGATGCGCAAAACCGTGCGCAGGTAATCCTCGTACATGGTATCGACGAGTATCTGGAACGCGCCGTAGGCCTCGGTCTTGTACTCGACCAGCGGGTCGCGCTGGCCAAAGCCGCGCAGGCCGATGCCGGTCTTGAGGTAGTCCATCTCCTGCAGGTAGTTCATCCAGCGGGTATCGATGACGCGCAGCATGACCTGGGTGTTGAGCTCGCGCATCAGGTCCTCGCCCAAGCGCTCGGCCTTCATGTTGTAGCACTTCTCTACGTAAGCCAGGACATCGGCAGCCAGAGCCTCATAATCCTCGTCGGGGAACTTCGGCGTATCGATGTGGCCGGTGAGCTCCACAACCCACTTGCGCAGGCCCTCCAGGTCGCGCTCGCCATCGTGACTGTCCTTGGTGCAGAACTCCTGCACGCAGCGGTACACGGTGTCGTGCATGACCTCGGTGATGTGGTCGGTCAGGTCCTTGCCGTCCAGAATCTTGTTGCGCTCGGCGTAGATGACCTGGCGCTGCTTGTTCATGACGTCGTCGTACTCAAGGACGCTCTTACGCATAGAGAAGTTGATGCTCTCGACCTTGTGCTGGGCGCTCTCAACGGCCTTGGAGATGATCTTGTGCTGGATGGGCATGTCGTCGCCCATGTCGGCCGTGACCATCATCTTGGAGACGCGGTCCATCTTGTCGCCGCCGAACAGGCGCATGAGGTCGTCCTCGAGCGACAGGTAGAACTGGGTCTCGCCCGGGTCGCCCTGACGGCCGGAACGGCCGCGCAGCTGGTTGTCGATACGACGGGACTCATGGCGCTCGGTGCCGATGACGGTCAGGCCGCCGGCGGCAAGCACGCGCTCGCGCTCGGCCTTGCAAGTCTCCTTGGCCTCGGCGTTAAACTGCTCGAGCTGCTCGGGCGTCACATCCTCCATGGTCAGACCCTCGTACTCCAGGCGCTCGCGCACCAGCTCGTCGGGGTTGCCGCCCAGCAGGATGTCGGTACCACGACCGGCCATGTTGGTGGCAATGGTCACGGCGCCGTAGCGTCCTGCCTGGGCCACGATGTGGGCCTCGCGTTCATGGTGCTTGGCGTTGAGGACCTCGTGTGCGATGCCGCGCTTGGTAAGGGCGGCGGACAGCTTCTCGGAGCTCTCGATGGAGACGGTGCCCACCAGGACCGGCTGGCCCTTGGCGTGGCGACGCTCCACATCGTCGGCGACGGCGTTGTACTTGGCCTGAATGGTGCGGTACACCAGGTCCTCGTGGTCCACGCGCTGCACGGGCTTGTTGGAGGGGATGACCTCGACGGGCAGCTTGTAGATCTCGCGGAACTCGGCATCCTCGGTAAGTGCCGTGCCGGTCATGCCGGAGAGCTTGTCATACAGACGGAAGTAGTTCTGCAGGGTGATGGTGGCCAGGGTCTGGTTCTCCTCGCGTACGAGCACGCCCTCTTTGGCCTCGATGGCCTGGTGCAGGCCCTCAGAATAGCGGCGGCCCTCCATGATGCGGCCGGTGAACTCGTCGACGATCTTGACCTCGCCGTTGGTGACCACGTACTGCTTATCGCGGTGGAACATGTACTGGGCCTTCAGCGCTTGCTGCAGGTGGTTGACCAGCTGGCCGGAGAGATCGGCATAGATGTCATCGATACCCAGGCGGCGCTCAATTTTCTTAAGGCCGCGCTCGGTGGCGGCAATGGTGTGCTTGGCCTCGTCCATGACGAAGTCGCCCGTGGGCTCCACGTCCTCGGTGGCGGTGAGCATGTCGTGCGACACGTCCTCGCCGCGCTCAAGGCCACGCACGGCACGCGCGAAGTCCTTGTAGGTACTGGCGGACTTGGTGCCAGCGCCCGAGATGATGAGCGGCGTTCTGGCCTCGTCGATCAGGATGGAGTCAACCTCGTCGACGATGGCGTAGTTGTGACCGCGCTGCACGCGCTGCTCGGGACGGGTAACCATGTTGTCGCGCAGGTAATCAAAGCCGAACTCGGAGTTGGTGCCGTAGGTGACGTCGGCCTGGTAGGCCGGGCGCTTGAGCTCGAGCGGCATGTTGTTCTGGAGCAGACCGACGGTCATGCCCAGGTACTTATAGATGCGGCCCATCCACTCGGAGTCACGCTTGGCAAGGTAATCATTGACAGTAACGACGTGCACGCCCTTGCCGGCAATAGCGTTGAGATAGCCGGCCAACGTGGAGACGAGGGTCTTACCTTCGCCGGTCTTCATCTCGGCGATGTGGCCCTCGTGCAGTGCCATGGCGCCAATGAGCTGCACGTCAAAGTGGCGCATACCCATGGTGCGCTTGGAAGCCTCACGCACGGTGGCAAAGGCCTCGGGGAGCATGTCGTCGAGCGACTCGCCGTTGGCGTAACGCTCGCGGAACTTATCGGTCTGGCCGCGGAGCTCCTCCTCGGTCATCTTCTCAAACTGGGGCTCAAGACCGTTGATCTGGTCGACGATCTTGTAGTAGCGCTTAAGGTCCTTATCGGATCCAAAGGACAGCAGCTTTGACATGAATCCCATGTGGTTTTCCTTTTTGGCCATCGCCCCACGC
>USNX01000214.1 GCA_900556205.1 uncultured Collinsella sp. | reverse complement strand
CCCCTTGGGCTTTGGCAAGTTCAGCGTGACCAGCGCCGCCGAGCACGACCGTGTCATCGCCTTCACGAGCCAGCTTGCGCACGTGGTATCCAACGCCTACGTCAAAAGCCCCACTGCCCAGGTCCACCACGGCTTTTCGGCTGGCAGCTACCGCGACCTCACCCGCGTGGCGCACCTCAATCCGCAGATGTGGTCCGAGCTCATGATCGACGACGCCGATGCGCTCGCCTTCGAGATCGACCATCTGATCGAATCGCTCGGCGCCTACAGCCGCGCCCTTAAGGACCGCGACCAGCGCTATCTGGAGAATCTCCTTGCCGAGGGCGACCGCATTAAGCGCGCGCTCGACGACGAGGCCTCCCACTAGACCACCTATCACGCCAGGTCGAAAGGACCGAAGCTTATGGCGATTACCATCGATATCGACACTGCACGCCCCTACCAGGTGCATGTTGGCACGTTTTTGCTGGAGCAGGCGGGACCGCTCGTGCGCGCCACTGCCGGCGGCACCAAGGCCGTCATCGTGACGGACACCAACGTGGGCCCGCTCTACCAGATGCCAGTTAAGCAGAGTCTGGAGGCATCAGGCTACGAGGTGAGCATCTGCACCTTCGAGGCCGGCGAGGCCCATAAACGCGCCGAAACCTATGTTGCCATTTTGGAGTTTGTGGCCGAGCACGAGCTTTCGCGCTCCGACGTGATCGTGGCACTCGGCGGCGGCGTCGTGGGCGACGTGGCGGGCTTTGTGGCCGCCACCTACATGCGCGGCTGCAAGTTTGTGCAGATCCCGACGAGCCTGCTCGCCATGGTTGATTCGTCGGTGGGCGGCAAGACCGCCATCGACCTGGCTGCCGGCAAGAACTTGGCCGGCGCCTTTTGGCAGCCGAGCGTGGTTATCGCCGACGTGGGGTGCCTGGCCACCCTCACGCCCGAGCAGTTCGCCGACGGCTGCGGCGAGGTCGTCAAGCACGCCGTGATCGCCGACCCGGAGCTTTTCGCCGAGCTTGAGAAGACCCCGCTCACGCTGGAGCTGCTCAACCGCGATGTGGCCCGCGTAGCGCTCATCATCGCCCGCAATATCGACATCAAGCGCGCCGTGGTCGTCGCCGACGAGCGCGAAACCAACCAGCGCAAGCTCCTCAACTTTGGACACAGCGCCGGACATGCCGTTGAGGCCTGCGAGCACTTTGAGCTCGGACACGGCAACTGCGTGTCGATCGGCATGGGCATCATCACGCGCGCCGCGGCCCTGCACGGCGTTTGCGATGCTGCACTGCCCGGTCGTATTGAGGAACTCTGCGCCCGCCATGGCCTCAAGACCCGCTGCGACCTAGATGCCGATGCCGTCTTTGCCGAGGCGCTCCACGACAAGAAGCGCGCGGGTGACACCATCGACCTGGTGATTCCGCACGGCATTGGCCGCTGCAGCATCGACCGCACGCCGCTTTCCACTTTCCACGATTTAATTGCCGAGGGCCTCGGCCAGAAGGGAGACGCTTCCGCATGCTAGCCCGCATCACCCCGTCCCCGCTCAAGGGCACCGTTCCCGCCATCGCGTCCAAGTCGATGGCGCATCGCCTGATCATCTGCGCCGCGCTTGCCAACGGCGAGACGCACGTTACCTGCAACACCACCTGCGCCGACATCGAGGCCACGGTACGTTGCCTCACGGCGCTCGGCGCTCGCATCGAGACCGTCGAGGACGGCTTCCAGGTCCACCCCACCATGAAGAGCGTTGAGTTTGGCCTGCTCAAGGCCCTTGCCGGCGGCACGCTCGACTGCGGCGAAAGCGGCTCCACGCTCCGCTTTATGTTGCCCGTCGCCTGCGCGCTGGGCGCAGAAGCAACTTTTGTGGGTCAGGGACGCTTGGGCGCCCGCCCGCTGTCTCCGCTCTCGGACGAGATCATCGCCGCCGGCTGCGACCTACAGGGTCTGGGCGGTTTTCCGCTCAAGACAAGCGGACGCATGCGCCCGGGCACCTTTGTGCTGCCGGGCAACGTAAGCTCGCAGTACATCTCGGGCCTGCTATTGGCAGCCCCGTTGCTCGCCCAGCCCTCCTGCGTGCAGGTGACCGGCCTCATTGAGAGCCGCCCCTACATCAACCTGACGATCCAGGCCATGAAGGCCTTTGGCGTCGAGGTCAACGTCGAGCGTATTCCCGCCAGGGACGGCCAGCCCGAAGTCACAAACTTCCGCGTGAGCAGTGGCTCGTATCGCACGCCCGGCAGCGTTGCTGTCGAAGGCGACTGGTCCAACGCCGCCTTTTGGCTGTGTGCCGGCGCCATCGGCACCGACCCCATCACCGTCGAGGGTGTGTCCCTGAGCTCCGCACAGGGCGACCGCAACGTACTTGCCGCGCTTTCGCGCTTTGGCGCCCGCATCGTGCGTTCCACCAACGCCGCCACCGTGCAGTCCGACAAGCTCGCCGGCTTCGAGATGAGTGCCCACGACATTCCCGACCTGGTGCCCGTCATCTCGGCTGTGGCCTCCCTCGCTCAGGGCCGCACGTTCATCCGTGACTGTGCGCGCCTGCGCATCAAGGAATCCGACCGCCTGGTCACCACCACCCGCGAGCTCACCGCGCTGGGCGCGCAAGTGCGCATTGCCGGTGACGACCTCATCATCAAGGGCGTCGACGCCCTTACCGGCGGCGAGGTCGATTCGCACAACGACCACCGCATTGCCATGATGGCCGCCATCGCCGCGAGCCGCGCCACCGGCGAGGTCGTGATCCACGGCGCCGAAGCCGTCAACAAGTCCTATCCCGATTTCTTCGACCACTACCGCCTGCTGGGCGGCAAGGTCACACTCGAGGAGGAATAGCATGTCCTCGACCTTTGGCAACGTCTTGCATCTGAGCATC
>USNX01000213.1 GCA_900556205.1 uncultured Collinsella sp. | reverse complement strand
GGCGTGGTGCGCTTTTTGGCGAGCGACGCGGCTGCCTACATTACGGGCGAGGTCGTACGCGTTGACGGCGGAATGGCGATGTAGAAACCAGGGCCGAAGAACGGCTTGGATGAGGAGACCATGATGGAACAGAGAGTTGCAATCACCGGCATCGGTGCCGTATCGCCGCTCGGCAACACCGCGCTTGCCACCTGGGCGGCCATGTGCGCCGGCACGTGCGGCATCGGCCCGATCACGCACTTCGATACCGATGCGTTTGCCGTTAAGGTGGCAGCCGAGGTCAAGGGCTTTGACGGCAACGAGTACTTTGGCAAGCGTGACGCCAAGCATCTGGACCCCTGCGTTCAGTTTGCGCTGGCGGCTTCGGACGAGGCCATGCACGATGCGGGCTTTGATGTCGAAGGCGCCATCGATCGTGAGCGCCTGGGCGTCTACGTGGGCTCGGGCGTGGGCGGCATGACGACGCTCGTCGACAACGTCCATACGATTGCCGACCGTGGGCCCCGCCGCGCATCGCCCTATATGATCGCGATGATGATCCCCAACATGGCATCGGGCAATATCGCAATCCGCCACAAGGCAAAGGGCCCGACCCTGCCCGTGGTGACCGCGTGCGCAACCTCGGCCCATGCGGTGGGCGAGGCGTTCCGCGCCATCAAGCATGGCTATGCCGATGCGATCCTCGCGGGCGGCGCCGAAGCCGCAATTATCCCCGATGCCGTTGCAGGCTTTACGTCCTGCCGTGCATTGACCACCAACCCCGATCCCGCGACGGCTTGCCGCCCGTTCGATGCAGACCGCGACGGCTTTGTGATGGGCGAGGGTGCCTGCGTGCTGGTGCTCGAGAGCATGGAGCATGCGCAGGCGCGCGGTGCGCACATTTATGCCGAGGTCGTGGGCTACGGCAACACCGATGATGCCTATCACATCACGAGTCCCGATCCCGAGGCTGCCGGCATTGCCCGCGCGATATCGCTGGCGGTTGCCGAGGGCGACGTCAAGCCTTCCGAGGGCCTCTACATCAATGCCCACGGCACCTCGACCAAACTCAACGATTCGTCCGAGACGGCGGGCATCAAGCGAGCGCTCGGCGAGGACGCGGCGCGCGCCGCACATGTCTCGTCGACCAAGTCGATGACCGGCCACATGATCGGTGCCACGGGCGCCATCGAGGTCATGGCCTGCGCCATGGCGCTCGAGCAGGGCGTGGTGCCGCCGACCATTAACTACCACACACCCGATCCCGCCTGCGATCTTGACTACACGCCCAATCGCGCGGTTCGCGCCGACCTTACCTGGGCGCTTTCGACCAACCTGGGCTTTGGCGGGCACAACGCCGCCATCGCGCTGCGTAGATATACGAGGAGCTAGAGCATGGATTCCAAAAGACTTGCCGAGATAGCCGATGTTATGGAGGACCGCGGCCTCACGCGCGTGCGCGTTGAGGAACCCGATGGCACCGCGGTCGAGCTCGAGCGCGCGAGCGCCGCACAGCCGGTTGCCGTGCCCATGCCTATGCCGAGCGCCATGGCCGCTCCGGTTGCGGCTCCCGCAGTCGCGCCTGCAGCACCGGAGCCCGCCGCGCAGGCGCCTGCCGCCGCACCGGAGCCCAAGGGCGTCGAGGTGACTGCTCCCATGGTCGGCGTGTTCTATGCTGCCCCGGCGCCGGGCGACGAGCCGTTTGTGCACGTGGGCTCCAAGGTCAAGGCCGGCGAGACCCTCTGCATCATCGAGGCCATGAAGGTTCTCAACGAGGTGACGGCAGAGGCGGATGGCGAGGTGCTCGAGATCTGCGTGGCCGACGGCGACCTCGTGGAGTTTGGCAGCTGCCTCATGAGGATCGGATAGGTGATATCCATGAACAAAGAAGAGCTCAAGAAGCTGTTGCCGCATCGCGAGCCGATGCTTTTGCTCGACGAGGCCGAGCTGGTGGGCGACGAGGCCCACGGCAAGATTACGATCACGGGCGACGAGTACTTTTTGCAGGGGCATTTTCCGGGAAACCCGGTCGTCCCCGGCGTGATTCAGTGCGAGATGCTCGCCCAGAATTGCTGCGTGCTGCTGATGGGCGATGAGGAGGCGCGTGGCGCGACGCCGTTCTACACGAGTCTGGACAAGGTTCGCTTTAAGCGTCCGGTGCGCCCGGGCGACACGGTGGATCTGGTGTGTTCCATCACGCGTGCGCGCGGGCCGTTCCGCTTTGCGACGGGTACCGCGAGCGTCAACGGTGAGGTTTGCTGCCGCGCCGATATGTCTTTTGCACTCATGCACGAAAGTTAAGGAAGGCTTCATGTTCGACAAAGTGCTCATCGCCAACCGCGGCGAAGTCGCGGTCCGTGTTATCCGCGCGTGCCGCGATATGGGCATCAAGACCGTCGCCGTTTATTCCACGGCCGATGCGGACGCGCTGCACGTGCAGCTTGCCGACGAGGCGTATTGCATCGGCGGCCCGCGTCTTGCCGAGAGCTACCTCAACGACGATGCCGTGCTCACCTGTGCCGTAAAGTCGGGAGCTAAGGCAATTCATCCCGGCTATGGCTTCTTTTCCGAGAAGGCGAGCTTCGTGCGCGACTGCGACAAGTATGGCCTGGCGTTTGTCGGTCCTTCGGCCGAGGTGATCGACAGCATGGGCGACAAGGACGCCGCGCGTCGAACGGCTGCCGCGGCGGGCGTGCCCATCGTGCCGGGCTGCGATTTGCTCAAAAGCCCCGAGGAGGCAACGGCCGAGGCCGAGCGCATTGGCTGTCCCGTGCTCATTAAGGCGCGTGCAGGCGGTGGCGGTCGCGGCATTCGCAAAGTCGAGCGCGTGGAAGATGCGGCAAAGGCGTTCATCGAGGCGCGTGCCGAGGGCGAGGCCGTTTTTGGCGACGGCGAGTGCTAC
>USNX01000212.1 GCA_900556205.1 uncultured Collinsella sp. | reverse complement strand
CATGCGTGGTCACGACCAGGTCGCCGCGCTCGCCACCCGCAACGCCATACTCGCCGCGACGCTTGTAGCGCAGCTTGCCGCCGTCGACCGCACCCGCAGGCACCGAGACCGTGATGGTCTGCTGCTCGCCTGTCGAGGGAATGCGGTAGGTGACCTTGTGCGTCACGCCGCGGAACGCATCCTCGGCCGTTACGTCGACAGTCAACGACAGGTCGCCGCCCTTGCGAGCGCGGCTGCGACCCGCGCCGGCACCGGCAGCGCCCGCAGCCCCGGCAAAGCCCGAGCCCCAATCGCTACCCCAGGCACCGTTGCCGCTAAAGATGCTGTCGAAGATGTCGCCCCAGCCGCTGGCACCCGCGCCGGCACCGTAGCCGCCGCCATACGCGCCGCCTGCGCCCGGCATACCGCCAAACATGAGCATCTGGTCGTACTCTTTGCGCTTCTTCTCGTCCGAAAGCGTCTCGTAGGCCTCGCTGATCTCCTTGAACTTGGCCTCGTCGCCGCCGGCATCGGGGTGATATTTTTGCGCGAGCTTGCGAAACGCGCTCTTGATCTCTTTGTCGGAGGCGCTCTTGGATACGCCCAGGATGTCATAGAAGGTTTTGCCTGCAGCCATCGTAGCTCCTCTCCTGTTACGTCCGCCGTCCATGCAGACGACGGCCCATGCTTTCATATGGCACTAGGCCAGAAAGGGCCCCGGGTGTTGCCCCGGGGCCCTTCTCAATTACTCCTCGGTGCTCTCGGCCGTATCGGCCGCAGCATCCTCGGGCGCCGCTTCGGGCTCCGGTGCGGGGCGCTTCTCGCCACCGTAGGTCACCGTCACCATCGCGGAACGCAGGATGCGATCCGCCATGCGGTAGCCCTTCTGGTACACATCGTTGACGGTCTCGTCGTACTGCGATGCGTCCTCGACGCGACCCACAGCCTGGTGCTCGAGCGGATTGAACGCCTCGCCCTTGGGGTCGATGGGCTCAACGCCCTCGTGCGCAAACACATCGAGCAGCTTGGCATGCACCGCGTCGACGCCGTCGACGAACTGCTTAAAGTCGTCGGCAAGCTCCTGGCTGCGGGCATGGTCGATCGCACGCTCGATATCGTCGACCACCGGCAGCAGCGCAGTGACGAGCTTCTCGGTCGCGCGCTCGCGCTCGGCGATGCGCTCGTTGGCAGTGCGGCGACGGAAGTTCTCCCAGTCGGCCTGCAGACGGGCGGTGCGCTCGGTGGCGTCCTTTGCCTTGTCCTCGGCGGCCTTCTGGGCCTCTGCCGCAGCATCGAGCTCGCTGCGCACGTCGGCGAGCTCCTTTTGGGCCTGCTCGAACTTGAGCTTAAAGTCGTTGTCGGCGGCTTCCTCACCGGCGCGGATAGCAGCTTCCACCATCTCGTCCTCGGTCATCGTCGCCTCCTTGTTGGAATCCTCTACCTGGTTCTCGACAGCCTCGGCGGCCGCGGCCTCGTTGGCCTCGGTATCGTCGACGGCCTCTACGGGAATCTTCACGTCCTTCTCCTCAGAGTCAACGGGGGCGGCACCAACGGCGGCCGCCTCCGTGCGAGCTTTACGGGCGGACATGATTACTTGTCCTCGTCGTCCACAACCTCGTAGTCGGCGTCGACGACGTCATCGTCGGCAGGCTGGGCGCCGGCGGCACCGTCGGTCTGCTGCTGAGCGTCGGCGTAGACAACCTGAGCCAGCTCGTAGGCCACGGACTGCAGGGACTCGCCAGCGGCCTTGATGGCCTCGACGTCAGAGCCCTCGAGCGCCTTCTTAGCGTCGGCGATAGCGGCCTCGGCCTTGGACTTCACGTCGGCGGAAACCTTGTCACCGAGCTCGTTGAGGGTCTGCTCGGTGGAGTAGCACAGGCTGTCGGTCTGGTTGCGAACCTCGACCTCTTCCTTCTGCTTCTTGTCCTCCTCGGCATGAGCCTCGGCGTCCTTGACCATGCGATCGACTTCGTCGTCGGAAAGCGCGGTGGAGCCGGAGATGGTGATCTGCTGCTCCTTGCCGGTGCCCTTATCCTTAGCGGAGACCTTGACGATGCCGTTGGCGTCGATGTCGAAGGTGACCTCGATCTGCGGCACGCCGCGGCGGGCAGCCGGGATACCGGTCAGCTGGAACTTACCGAGCGACTTGTTATCGCGGGCAAGCTCGCGCTCGCCCTGGAGCACGTTGATCTCGACGCTGGTCTGGTTGTCGGCAGCGGTGGAGTAGACCTCGGTCTTGGAGGTCGGGATCGTTGTGTTGCGGTCGATCATCTTGGTCATGATGCCGCCCATGGTCTCGACGCCCAGCGACAGCGGGGTAACGTCGAGCAGCAGGATGCCCTCGACGTCGCCGGTGAGCACGCCGCCCTGGACGGCAGCACCGTCGGCAACGACCTCGTCGGGGTTCACGGACATGTTGGGCTGCTTGCCGGTCATGGTCTTGACGAGCTCCTGGACAGCGGGCATACGGGTGGAGCCGCCGACGAGGATGACCTCGGTCAGATCGGAGAGCTTAAGCTTGGCGTCGCGCAGGGCGTTGGTGACAGGCTGCTTGCAGCGCTCGAGCAGGTCGCGGGTGATCTTCTCGAACTCGGCGCGGGTCAGCGTGTAGTTGAGGTGCAGCGGGCCGGACTGGTTCATGGTAATGAACGGCAGGTTGATGGTGGTCTGCTGGGCGGCGGAGAGTTCCTTCTTGGCGTTCTCGGCGGCCTCCTTCAGACGCTGCAGGGCCATGGGGTCCTGACGCAGGTCGACACCGTTCTCCTGCTGGAACTTATCGGCCATCCAATCGATGACGCGCTGATCCCAGTCATCGCCGCCCAGGTGGTTGTCGCCCGAGGTGGACAGAACCTCAAACACGCCGTCGGCGAGGTCGAGGATGGAGACGTCGAAGGTGCCGCCACCCAGGTCGAAGACCAGGAT
>USNX01000211.1 GCA_900556205.1 uncultured Collinsella sp. | reverse complement strand
GCGGTAGCCGGCACCGATGTCAGCGAGCGCGGTTTCGATGCGCCCAGCGTGCGACCCGGACGCAGCGTTTTAGTTCCCGTCGGTGGCTTAGGAGTTGCCATGGGACGGGCAGGCTTGGCGCCCATAACAGGCTTTGACGTCACCGAGGGACGCGAGGACTTTTTTGCGGCCGGACGATTACCGAGCTGCGAGCCGACGACCGGACGACTGGTCTGTCGAGCATGCCCGACAGACTTAGAGTGCGCGACGGTATTGCGTTGAGGTTTGGCAGGCGCGCCGGAACGCCCTCCGGCGCGGCGGAAGGTGGGTTTCGATGCTCTAGAAGCCGAGGAATTTAACTTCCGGTCTGAGCTCGATGCCATACGCCTCCCTCACCTTTCCGTGCACATGTCTGATAACCGCGGCAACGTCATCGGCCGAGGCAGTTCCGTTATTAACGATAAAATTAGCGTGAACGGGCGAAACTTCCGCGCCGCCAATCGAAAAACCCTTTAATCCACAATCCTCGATAAGCTTGCCCACGCTCGCATCGGGCGGGTTACGAAAGACCGACCCGCAGGATGCGCGACCCATGGGCTGCGTACGCTTGCGCCTCGTCAGGTACCGTTCCATGCGCTCGCGAATGTCGGCCTTGGGCGCCGGTTTAAGCTTGAGCACGCACTCGAGGATGATCTCATTGCGGGGAAGGCTACATTCGCGGTAGCCCCAAGTGATCTCGGACCCCGCATAATGCTTGATACCGGATGCCGGGTCAAACGTTACGACATCCTCAACCAGCGAGCCAATCCATTCGGTCCGTGTGCCGGCATTCATAGATATCGCACCGCCGACCGAACCAGGGATGCCAACGGCAAACTCAAGGCCCGAGAGGCTACGCGACAGGGCATCGTTGACCAGGCGCGCAAACATCACGCCCGCACCGACCGTCAGCGTACAACCGTCATCGGCAACAACCGTGCGCTGAAACTCACGTCCAAGCGAAATGACGGCGCCGCGATAACCGCTATCGGCAACCAGCAGATTGGAGCCCTTGCCGATGATGACCCACGGCACCTGCTCGCGATCGAGCACCGCCACGGCGCGGCGAAGGGCATGATAGCTATGGCACGTCACAAAGAGGTCGGCCTTGCCGCCGATACGATAGCTCGTATGACGCGCAAGGCGCTCGTCCTCGATCACATCCGTGTCGATCATGCCCGAGAGCGCCATGACGGCGTTAAACAGACCCATTAGACTTAAGCGTCTTTCTTGGCAGTCAGATACTCGATAAACTCGGGACCTACGGTCGTAACGTCACCGGCACCCATGGTGAGCAGCAGGTCGCCCTCGCCCACCATCTGCTCGAGCTCCTGATTGAGCTCAAGACGGCTGGAGCAGTACACGACCTCCTTGCCAGGATGCTTGGCGCGCACGGTATCGGCGAGCATCTTAGAGGTGACACCCGGAATGGGCATCTCGCCAGCCGAGAACACATCAATCAGCAGCAGTTTATCGGCATTGGCAAATGCATCGGCAAAGTCGTCGCACAGGGCCTGCAGGCGCGAATAGCGGTGCGGCTGGAACACGACGTCGACGTGCTTGTAGCCCAGCGACGAAGCGGCGGCAAGCGTCGCCTTGATCTCGGTGGGGTGATGGCCGTAATCATCGACCACGGTGATGCCATCGATATCGCCCACGTGGGTAAAGCGACGACGGACGCCCTCAAAGCTCGAGAGCGCCTTGGCGGCGGCGTCGATGTCAAGGCCCAGGACATGTGCGACGGTGAGCACCGCCGTGGCGTTGAGCATGTTGTGGCGACCGGGGTTGCTCTTGATCTCCACAGCATGCTCAGTGCCGTCCTCAAAGCGAACGATAAAGTCACTCTGGATGCCCTTGACATCCGGGTGCATGCAGACGATGTCGTTGCTCTCGGCAAAGCCGTAGGAAAGCACGTGACGGCCCGTCGACTTGGCGAGCTCGACCAGATGCGGGTCCTCACCGCAGACGATGACAGTGCCGTCCTCGCCCACCAGGCTCATGAATTTGGCGAAAGTCGCCTCGATCTCCTCGATACCCGAGTAGTGATCGAGGTGGTCGGCCTCGACGTTGGTCACAATGACTACGTTGGGGTTCAGGAACAGGAAGGAGCTGTCGGACTCGTCGGCCTCGGCGACAAAGTAGTCGCCCGAGCCGTTCTTGCCGTTCGTGTCATAGCCCTCGACGATGCCACCGATCAAGAAGCTCGGATCCAGACCCATGCGGTCGAGCATGGTGGCGCACATCGAAGACGTGGTGGTCTTGCCATGCGTGCCGGCAACAGCGACAGTCGTGTAGCCGTGGCCCAAAGCAGAGAGCATCTTGGCGCGGGGCCACACGGGAATACCAAGCTCGCGAGCGCGCACGAGTTCAGGGTTGGACTCCGGAATAGCGGTGGAGACAACAACCACGTCGGGCTTGACCTCGTCGATCGTGGCGGCCTCATGGCCCACATGCACCTTCACACCAGCGCGGGTAAGCTGGCGGATATAACGTGACGTCTTAAGGTCGGAGCCGGTAACGGCATAACCGCGCTCGTGCAGAACGAGGGCGATGCCGCTCATGCCGGCGCCGCCGATACCGATAAAGTGGGCGCTCTTAAACTCGGGCGCGGAGGTTGCAGTCTGGGAATCAGCCATGTGCTCGTGTACTCCTTGCGTAAACACTGCCTGTAACCCGTTAACTGTACCGCACCTACCGCATCAGCGCGAGGGCGACCGACGATATCCCGTCTAACTAACGCAAACCCTCTACCGCATCGGCCAGAAGAGCGGCGGCCCTATCCTGAGCCAGACCACGCGCCGCCTGACGCATGGCCTCGCGCGCCGCCGCATCATCGACCAGGTGCAGCAGCTCATCGGCAAAGGCGGAACCGTCGATATCGGCATCGGCGCAGAGCACGCC
>USNX01000210.1 GCA_900556205.1 uncultured Collinsella sp. | reverse complement strand
GCTTTGCCGTCGTGGCGTGCGACGACCGCCCCGGCACGCTGACCCCCGATTGGGTGCCCGGTGTCTACGACCGTCGTCTGGTCGACTACAAGAGCCTGAGCAAGCAGTGCCCCATCGGCCCGCGCGACCTGGTGGTCGTCGCCACGGCGGGTCACAAGTCCGATATCGACGTGGTGATTCAGGCCATGCGTGCCAAACCCGCCTATCTGGGCTGCTTGGGCTCGCGTCGCAAGACGGCCTTTGTGCGGGCTCGCTTGGAGCAGGAAGGCTTTACGCAGGACCAGATCGACGGGCTGCACCTGCCGATCGGCGTTTCCATCGAGGCCGAGGACCCCGAGGAGATTGCCATCTCCATCGCCGCCGAGATGATTCACCTGCGCCGCACCAAACTCGTCCCCCGCAAGCGCTAGTCGCATCCCCATCAATAAGTTGCGGTGAAATACGGATTGTTTAGGCCTGTTATGTCGCCAACAGTCCCTATTTCACCGCAACTGCTTGTTGGGACCCATTTGTGCGGGGGAGTTGTGGAGTTGTGCAGGCAGACGAGGTTTTTCTGGAAATACGCTCCCGATGCGCGTATAGTACCGATTGTTTTGTCGGCTCCTGCTGCGTCGAGTCCAAACCGCGAAATGCCATGAGCGGCGCGGATGCAGTCAGGAGGCACGAGGACAACCCACCGTGGCCACGCCCCGTGCTTAAAACCCCAAGAAGGAGTGAACAATGGCAGAAGAGAAGTACGTGCCGCGTCTGAAGACCAAGTACAACAACGAGGTCAAGCAGCAGCTTCAGGACAAGTTCCAGTACGAGAACGTCATGATGATCCCCAAGTTTGAGAAGATCGTCGTGAACATGGGTGTCGGCGAGGCCGCTACCGATTCCAAGGCCATCGACGGTGCCGTGCGCGACCTGCGCGCCATCACCGGCCAGCAGCCGATGATCACCCGTGCCCGCAAGTCCATCGCTACCTTCCGCCTGCGCGCTGGTATGCCGATCGGCTGCAAGGTTACCCTGCGTGGCGACCGTATGTGGGAGTTCTTCGATCGTCTGACCTCCGTCGCGATCCCCCGTATCCGCGACTTCCGCGGCATCTCCGCCAAGAGCTTCGACGGCCGTGGTAACTTCTCCATGGGCGTCACCGAGCAGCTCATCTTCCCCGAGATCGACTTCGACTCCGTCGATCACCAGCGTGGTATGGACATCACTTTCGTGACCACCGCCAACACCGATGAGGAGGCCAAGGCTCTTCTGGACGCCTTCGGTTTCCCGTTCAAGAAATAGGTTCACCTGCCCTATAAGCGCCGTTCCCACAAGGGGGCGGCGCTTGGGGCGAACAATACTCTATGTGAGGAGGATATAAGTGGCTAAGACATCGATGATCGTCAAGTGCAATCGCAAGCAGAAGTTCTCTACTCGTGAGTACACGCGCTGCCAGCGCTGCGGCCGTCCGCACTCTGTGTACCGCAAGTTCGGCCTGTGCCGTGTCTGCTTCCGCGAGCTTGCACTCAAGGGCGAGCTTCCCGGCGTTAAGAAGGCCAGCTGGTAAGTCACTACCAGCGTTTCAAGCATCAGTTTGGAACAGGGAAAACGCGCTAGTTAGGCTTTGCCGTTAAGGGCGGCGAAGAACCAAGAGCACGTGTTCATCAAGAACGAAGGAGAATCTGTATGAACCTTACAGACCCGATCGCAGATATGCTTACGCGCATCCGTAACGCTAACTCTGTGAACAAGGCCACGGTCTCCATGCCGAGCAGCAAGAAGCTCGTCGAGATCGCTCGTGTTCTGCACGAGGAGGGCTACATCGAGGGCTACGATGTCGAGGACACCGTTCCCCAGAAGACTCTGCACATCACGCTTAAGTATGGTCCCAAGAAGGCTAAGGTCATCAACGGCATCCGCCGCATTTCCAAGCCGGGCCTGCGTAAGTACACCGGCGTTGCCGACATGCCCCGCGTTCGCGGTGGCCTTGGTACCGCCATTATTTCCACCAGCCATGGCGTCATGACCGACCGCGATGCTCGCAAGCACAACGTCGGCGGCGAGATCATCGCTTACGTCTGGTAATTCGCTCGGTAGGTAGAAGGAAAGGAGATCACCGTGTCTCGTATCGGTAATAAGCCTGTCCAGATTCCCGCCGGAGTCGAAGTGGCAGTCAACGGCAACAACGTTGTCGTCAAGGGCCCCAAGGGCCAGCTCGAGCTCGATGTCTTTGAGAAGCTCGCTATCAACGTCGAGGACAACGTCCTCACCGTTTCCCGTCCCGACGACGAGCGTGAGACCCGTGCCCGCCACGGCCTCACCCGCGCCCTCATCCACAACATGGTTGTTGGCGTTTCCGAGGGCTTCGAGAAGAAGCTCGAGCTCGCCGGCGTCGGTTACCGCGTGCAGCAGAAGGGCAAGAACCTCGAGTTCTCCCTGGGCTTCTCGCACCCCGTGATCGTCGAGGCTCCCGAGGGCATCACCTTCGAGGTTCCCGACAACACCCACGTGAACGTCAAGGGTATCAACAAGCAGCAGGTCGGTCAGATCGCCGCTGAGATCCGCGGCCATCGTCCTCCCGAGCCTTACAAGGGCAAGGGTATCCACTACGTTGGCGAGCACATCCGCCGCAAGCTGGGTAAGGCCGCCAAGTAGTCGTAACCGACTCACTCGCATAAGACCAGCACCCCGTCAGGTGCTGGCAAGATCAACCTTTTTAGGAGTTTACGTATGAACAAGCATAAGGCGAAGCTGGAAGGCCTCAAGCGTCGTCAGCGTCGTGTTCGCGGCAAGGTCTCGGGTACCTCCGAGCGTCCGCGTCTTCGCGTGACCCGTACTAACGCCAACATCTATGCCCAGATCATCGACGACAGCAAGGGCTCCAGCCTGACGCTCGTCTCTGCCTCGACCCTCGAGGCAGAGTTCAAGGGCACCCACACCTCGAACA
>USNX01000209.1 GCA_900556205.1 uncultured Collinsella sp. | reverse complement strand
TTGCCGATCACCATGAAGATGAACTCGACCCAGCCCTCGTCACCGTTCCAGCCGGCCAGGGTAAACGGGACGCGCTCGCCCGTCTCGTTGGCGCGAACCATGAGGAACTGTCCAGCGTGCGCATGCTTGGCGATTGCAGGCGCCTCGATGCGGAACTTGAACACCTTCTCCGAGAACTGCGTCTTCTCCAGGATCTTATACATAGAACCCCTCTCTTGTAAGGGCTACCGAACCGTGCCTCCACGGAAATGGACGGCAGCCCGAATAAAACCGTACGTGCACAGGCGATGTGCAGGCATACGATGCAAATTATACTCTCATGGGCATGTTACTTACGTGTATCTTCGGCAGGAGGCGAGAGGTTTGCCGTATGCAACCTGCCCCTTTTTGGCGGGCTTTAGTGCTTGCCGTTGGCGGAGGCGGCGCCGTTCACATGGTCGCGGGCGTAGATCACGCCGTGCACGATGGCGAGGCCGGCAGCATCGGCGGCGCGGGCGCAAGTATCCTGGAAGTCATCTGCCTCTCGGGCGCGCAGCTGCTTAAGGACGTAGTCGGCCACGGGCATCTTACCGGGAGGGTTGCCGATGCCGGTGCGGATGCGGCTGAAGTCGCGGCTGCCCATCTTGTCGATGATGGAGCGCAGGCCGTTATGGCCGGCGTGGCCGCCGCCCACCTTGACGCGCACGTCGCCGGCGGGGATGTCGAGCTCGTCGTGAATCACGAGCAGCTCCTCGGCCTTGATCTTGTACTCACGGCAGAGCTTGGAGATGGGGCCGCCCGAGGTGTTCATGTACGACTGCGGCTTGACCAGCACAATCTGGCGCTTGCCGCCCTCTTCCTCGGGGTCGTTGATGTTGATGAGCGCGACCTCGGCACCAGCCTGGTTTTTCCAGTACGTGACGCCGGCCTGACGGGCCAGCTCGTCGATCGCCTTAAAGCCGGCGTTGTGGCGGGTCTCGGCATATTCCTCGCCCGGGTTGCCAAGCCCGGCGACCATGCGAATCTTAAGCGGCTGTGCAGCTGCCATATTTGTCCCTTCGTTACACATAAAAGTTCAGTCAACGACAAAGGCTACCACGCCCGCCGAAGGCGAGGAAAGGTTGCAGCAAAGTCATTTCAGAAAACAGCTGCCCCGAGACAGCAGGAAGCCCCGGACACGCCGGGAGGGGTTATCAAAGCGAACATCCCGCAGCCGCAAAGCGGCGAGGACGTTCGCTTTGATAACCCCGCAGGTGTGTCCGGGGCTTCCGGAGGGATGCGAGGGTCGAGCGACTACAGCGCGAAGTCGCCGCCGACGAGCGTGGAGACGGGCTCCTCGTGGTAAACGGCGGAGATGGCCTGAGCGAACTCTTCGGCGACCGAGATGGTCTTGATCTTGCCGCCGACCTCGACGGGGATGGCATCGGTGACGACGCACTCGACGATGGGGGCATCGTTCAGGCGCTCGATGGCCGGACCGGAGAAGATGCCGTGGGTGGCGCAGACGTAGATGTCGCCAGCGCCCATAGCCTTGAGCTCCTTGACGTTGGCGCACAGGGTGCCAGCGGTGTCGATCATGTCGTCGTTGATGATGCAGGTCTTACCCTTGATGTCACCGATGATGCCCATGACCTCGGCGGCGTTGTGGCGCGGACGGCCCTTGTGGGCGATGGCCAGGTCGCAGCCGAGCATGTCGGACAGCTTCTTGGCGGCCTTGGCACGACCCACGTCGGGGGAGACGACAACCAGGTTATCGGTGTCGAAGTGCATGTCGTTGTAGTACTGGCCAAACAGCGGCAGCGCGGACAGGTGGTTAACCGGGATATCAAAGAAGCCCTGGATCTGACCCTGGTGCAGGTCGAGGGTAATGATGCGGTTGACGCCGGCGCGCTCGAGTAGGTTGGCGACGAGGCGGGCGGTGATGGGCTCGCGCGGGCCGGCCTTGCGGTCCTGGCGGGCATAGCCGTAGTGGGTGATAACGGCGGTGATGGAGCGGGCGGATGCGCGCTTGGCAGCGTCGGTGGCGATGAGCAGCTCCATGAGCATGTCGTTGACGTTGCCGCCGGCCACGGACTGAATCAGGAAGACGTCGGCGCCGCGGACGGTCTCGTCGTAGCGGGCGTAAATCTCACCATTGGCGAACTGCTTTAGCGTAAGGCCCGAAAGCTCGACCCCAAGGTACTCAGCAATCTTCTGAGCGAGGGGACGGTTGGAGGAACCGGAATACACGCGGATGGACTTGCGCATATTCTCCGACTTCTCGGGATCATTAATCGGCATTACCCTTCTCCTTTATATCGAATGCCATATAGATGCCTTGTTGCATTGTAACCGCGCGGCGGGGTTAATCGGGTCTTGATAACGTCTTTACCGTCAACGGACACGAACCGACCACTCATCCGGTCGCGCAGGTCAGCATAGAAAAAGGAGCCGTCCCCATGGGAACAGCTCCTTTTGTGCTTGGTAAAACGTTATACCTCGTCGTCCTCGTGCAGACGGCGGCGATAATCGGCGGCCCAGCCCTCAATATTTACCTGACGGGTGCGGCCCAGACCGAGCGCGTCGGCCGGGACCGGCTCGGTGATGACGGAGCCGGCGGCCACGAGCGCGCCGTCGCCGATCTGGGCGGGCGCGACCATCATGGTGTCGGAACCGATGAAGGCATCCTTGCCGATGACGGTCTTGTGCTTGTGCACGCCGTCGTAGTTGCAGGTGATGGAGCCCGCGCCCACGTTGACGCCGGCGCCCATGGTGGTGTCGCCGATGTAGGACAGGTGCGGAACCTTGGAGCCCTCGCCGATCGTGGACTTCTTGATCTCCACGTGCGTGCCGGCCTTGGAGCCGTCGAGCATGTGGGTGCCCGGGCGCAGGTAGGCGCGCGGGCCGCAGTCGACGCCGTTCTCGATGACGGCTTCGATGGCGATGGTCTCGTCGATGGTGCAGCCGCTGCCGACGGTGGTGTCGG
>USNX01000208.1 GCA_900556205.1 uncultured Collinsella sp. | reverse complement strand
GACGAGGAGGACGGCATCGTGGCGGTCATCGATGGCGTGCTGGGTGTCGAGCGTGAAATCGCGGCCTATATCCCTCAGGTTAAGCGTACCGTCGAGGGTGCCGTTGCCTACGTCAAGATTTCCGATGGCTGCAATCGTTTTTGCAGCTTCTGCATGATCCCCTATATTCGCGGTCGCTATCACTCGCGCAGTGCCGAGAGCATCATCTCCGAGGTGCGTGACCTGGTTGCCGGTGGCGTGCGTGAGATCGTGCTGATCGGCCAGGACACGGGCATCTGGGGTACCGACTTTGCCGATGAGGACGTCACCGATGGCTCGCCGCGCAATCTGGCGCAGCTGCTGCGTGCCGTCGCCGAGGCCGTACGCCCGCACAACGTCTGGGTCCGCGTGCTCTATCTGCAGCCCGAGGGCATGACCGATGAGCTCATCGAGACGATTCGCGATACGCCCGAGGTCCTGCCCTATATCGATATCCCCGTGCAGCACTGCGACGCGCGCATCCTCAAGGCTATGCGTCGCTCCGGTTCGCGCCAGGAGCTCGAGGACCTGTTCCGCGATCTGCGTGAGCGCATCCCCGGCATCGTGATTCGCTCCACGGCTATGGTCGGCTTTCCGACCGAGACCGACGACGAGTTCCGTGACCTTATCGACTTTATGGACACCGTCGGCTTCGACTACACGAGCGTCTTTGCCTACTCGCGTGAGGAGGGTAGCCTGGCCGCCAAGATGGATGGTCAGGTCGATGAGGAGGTCAAGCTCGAGCGCGCCCAGGAGGCCATGGACCTTGCCGAGTCGCTTGGTTTTGCTGCAACTGCCGCACATGTGGGCGAGCGCGCCCAGGTAATCGTCGACGGTATCGAAGAGACCGAGGACGGGGCCGAGCTGATCGGCCATGCCTGGTTCCAGGCGCCCGATTCCGATGGCGCGGTGCACTTGGACGCCAGCGAGGCGTCTGTGGGCGATATTCTGACTGTCGAGTTTACCGATAGCTTCTGCTATGAGCTTATCGGCCATGTTGTGGAGTAGGAGAGCATCGTGGCAAACGAGAGCAATAAGGAACTGACGAGTGTTTGGACGCCCGCCAACATCGTGACGTGCGTTCGCATCGTCTTTATCCCGGTGTTCATGATCGTGTCGGCGCTTTCTCACACGAGTGTTGCCGGGACGGATTGGAGCACCTTCGACGGACCGCTCGCCGCCGCTGCCTTCATTCTGTATGTGATCCTGTCGTGCACCGATAAGGTCGACGGTTATCTGGCGCGTTCGCGCAACGAGATCACCGACTTCGGTAAATTCTTGGACCCCATCGCCGACAAGCTGCTCGTGTTCTCTGCCCTGCTGCTGTTCTTGGATTTTGGCGCGGTGACCGTGTGGTCCGTGTTTATTATCCTTTTCCGCGAGCTGCTGGTAAGCGCCCTGCGCATGGTTGCGAGTGCCGCCGGCGTGGTCGTTGCGGCCGATAAGCTCGGCAAGTACAAGACGGCAACCACGATGGTCTCCATCTGCGGTTACCTGTGCGTTTTTGCGATGGCCGGCTTGCACCTTGGCCCGGTGGCCCTGACGCTCGGCATCTACTCGGTGTCGCGCTTCCTGTACGCCGTTGCCGTTGTCTTGACCGTTATCTCGGGCGCCCAGTACTTCTGGAACTGCCGCAAGATCGTCTTTTCGGTCTAGGTCCTGGTGGGTATGACGGACTCTTTTGAACAGATTTCCACACATAACGAGGAGCTGGCGCGCGATATCGTCGAGCGCGCGAGCGCTCGGGGTATGACGGTTTCGACGGCTGAGTCGCTGACGGCGGGTATGATCGCCTCGACGATTGCCGATATCCCGGGCGCCTCGGCGGTGCTGCGCGGTGGTGCGGTGACGTACTGCGACGAGATTAAGCGTCGCGTGCTCGGCGTTGAGCAAGAGACGCTCGACCGCTATACCGCGGTGTCGCATCAGACCGCGCGCGAGATGGCGGTGGGTTCGCTGGAGCTGTACCAGAGCGATATTGCAGTGAGCGCAACGGGTTATGCCGGCCCCGGTGGAGGGACCGAGGACGATCCGGCTGGCTCTTTCTATATTGGCTGGGCGCATCGTTCCGCCGATGGGGGAGTGCCGGTCGTGGACTCTGTGCGCTGCCACTATGAGGGCGACCGTTCGTGTGTTCGTGCCCATGCGGTCGCGGAGGCACTGGGTCGCATTGTCTGCGTGCTCGATTCTATGGAATAGACGTGTTTTAAGGGGCCTCCGGGCCCCTTAATTGTGGAGATAGGGACCTCAGAAGAATTTAGCGTTTGTGCTGTTCATAGGTGTATTTTTGCCTGCCTTGTTCTTATTTGGCCCTTTATGGTCAAGCATTTGGTCAGTGTATGGTCGGCGTTTGGTTGGTTTTTGGAAAGGTCGGCTGCTTATGATTTATCTGAACGGTTGACCACGAACAGCCGTTCGTTTATTATCGATGCAGGTTGTTAAGAGGAGGGCTATTCATGGCCAAGAATTCAGGTCCCGTACGTACCGTTCATGCTCGCACGACGGGTAAAGAGCGCGATGAGATGATCGCCACCACCAAGGCCGAGATCGAGAAGAAATTCGGCCAGGGTTCCATCATGAGGTACGGCGACGGTGGCCCCGAGCTCGAGGTCGAGGCCATTCCCACGGGCGCCCTGGCCCTCGATGCCGCGCTGGGTATCGGCGGCGTGCCGCGCGGCCGTATCGTCGAGATTTACGGTCCTGAGTCCTCCGGTAAGACGACGCTTTCGCTCGAGATCCTGGCCGAGGCCCAGGCAATGGGTGGCGTTGTGGCATTTATCGATGCCGAGCACGCGCTTGATCCCACGTATGCCGCGCGCATCGGCGTGGATATCGACGAGGTACTGATTTCCCAGCCCGATACGGGTGAGCAGGCGCTCGAGATTGTTGACATGCTCGTGCGTTCCGGCGCCATTGATGCTATCGTCGTCGACTCCGTCGCCGCGCTGACCCCG
>USNX01000207.1 GCA_900556205.1 uncultured Collinsella sp. | reverse complement strand
CGACGCTGGTGCCGAGTGCCGGCCTGACTGTCCTGACCGGCGAGACCGGCGCCGGCAAGACCGCGCTGCTCTCGGCCCTCAAGCTTATTTTGGGTGAGCGCGCGGATTCGTCGACGGTGCGCGAGGGCGAGGCGCTGGCGAGCGTCGAGGCGCGCCTGTTTGACGGCCCGCACGACACGGAAGGCTTCACGGTCCAGCGCAGCCTTTCCGCCGAGGGCCGCAGCCGCGTCAAGATTGACGGCCGCATCGCCAGCGTGCGCGAGCTTTCGGAGCGCGTCGGCGTGATGATGGATCTGTGCGGCCAGCACGAGCACCAGCGCTTACTCGATCCGGCGCATCACGTTGCGATGGTCGATGCGTGGGCGGGACGCTCTGCGCTCGAGGCGCTGGATGCGTACCGCGCCTGCTTTAAGGCTTCGCGGGCTGCCGCCAAGGAGGTTCGACGTGTCGAAGAGGCCTCGCGTGCGCAGGGGAGCCGCGTCGAGGAGGCGCGCTTTGCCCTCGAGCGCATCGGCGAGGTCGACCCCAAGCCGGGTGAGTATGAGGAACTCGAGAAGCTGCTGCCGCGCTCCGAACATGCCGAGGTACTGGTTGCCACGACTAACGATGCCCATGCATCGCTTGCCGCCGAAGGGGGAGCGCTCGATGCCGTGAACAGCGCCGTGGCAGAGCTTTCCCGAATGGCTACCGTCGATCGCAAACTCGGCGACATTGCCGATGCACTATCGGATGCCTGTATCTCCCTTGAGGATTGCGCGAACGAGCTTCGTGCCTATCGCGATGGCATCGCCTTCGACCCGCGCGAGCTCGCTCGCATGCGTGAGCGGTATTCCGACCTCAAGGGTCTGTTGCGTCAGTGGGGTCCCACTATGGACGATGTTTTTGCCATGCGCGATCGCTCGCAAGAGCTGTTGTCGCTGGTAGACGATGGTGATGAGCAGATCAAGAAGGCGCGTGAAGCGCTTGGCGCAGCAGAGCATGAACTGTTCGCCGCCGCCAAGGCGCTTAAGCGTGCACGCAATACGGCGGCTCCGCGCTTCTGCCACGAGGTGGGCCGCCAGATGGCTCGCCTGGAGATGGGCAGCGCCGAGCTCGTCTGGGAGTCGCGTGATCTTCCCCGTGCTGAGTGGACGCCCGTTGGTCCTTCGAGCTACGAGCTGCTATACCGCAGCGGTGCCGGTTTGACGCCGCGCCCCCTGCGTCGAATTGCGTCGGGCGGCGAGCTCAGCCGCGTCATGCTGGCAAGTAAGGTTGTCCTCGGTAACGCGGACGGTGTCGATACGCTGGTGTTTGACGAGGTCGATGCTGGTGTCGGTGGCTCCACGGCGCGTGCGCTCGCGGGCGTGCTGGCAGATCTCGCCGCTACGCATCAGGTGATTGTCGTAACCCACTTGGCGCAGGTCGCCGTCATGGCTGACAAGCATTATGTCGTCAGCAAGGAACCGGGCGATGTTCCCCAGACGCATTTGGGCGAGGTAACCGGCGAAGCGCGTACTGCCGAGATCGCCCGCATGTTGAGCGGCGATCAGTCCGAGGCAAGCTTGGCCCACGCAAAGCAGATGCTCGAAGAAGCTCGAGGTTAGGTCGTATCAGCGGTGTTGGTGGGACAAAATAGACTGAAATTTTTGTCCCACTACGCGTTTTACTCCACAACCTTATCCGGCTGGATGAGCTCCTCGTAGTAGCTGATATGCTCACGCGCGTCTTTAATCTCGGGCAGCAGGAAGTTGTAGATGACTTCGATGATCATCGTGGCGCTGATCTTAGAGAACGCAAAGTCGCCCGTTGTCAGCAGCGCTTCGTGGTTGACGGTGTTAAAAGTGTAGTCTGCCAGGCGCGCGAGCGGGGATTTACTGTCGCTGCTGATGACGACTACGGTTGCGCCGCAGTTGTGAGCCGCTTTTGCCATGCGATTCAGTCGGCGCGATTTGCCAGAGTTTGAGATTAGCACGATGACGTCACCCGGGCGTAACGTGAGCGCAAAGCCGATTGATGTCTCGCTAATGGTGCTCGCCATGCAGCGCAGGCCCAGCTGCGAAAACTTAAACGTCGCATCGAGCGCGACCGCGTTCGTATTGCCCACGGCGGCGAACTCAATAACGCCGGCATTCTTAAGCGCGTGTACAACTGCGGCCAACGTGTCGTGATCTATGCCGTCGATGGTCGCATTAAGCTCACTCACCTTGGCGGCGAGGATATTTTTTAGGCTCTGCTCCATATTGTCGAGCGAGACCTCGTCAGTCAGGCCCTCGTTACGCTGGCTTTCCAAATCCCTCGCCAACGAAAACTGAAAGCTGCGGAAGCTACCAAAGCCAAGCTTGCGGCAGAAGCGCGAAACGGTCGCCTCGGACGTGGCGGCGGCGCGCGAGAGCTGAGCGGCCGTGAGGCGTGGCGCCTCGGACTGGTGCTCCAATATATAGTCGACAATGCGCTGCTCGGACTCGCTGTATCCCTGATGGGTGCTAATGAGGGAAAGTGCGCTCTTGCTACTATCGGTCATGGATGGCTCCTGGTTGGCATGAAAATCTAATTTACTACGCCATGCCATAGTATACGGGCATTTTCAATTACAAGATACACCTTGCCGTTTCAAGTGTTGATGGTAAACTTTCACTTACCGTTTACGGTTATGAAAGAACCTTTCACCGGAGATTTGCACCTTAGCTCTTCTCACGCGGACGGTAGGTTGGTATCTTTCAGTTGTGGAAAAACGCGCATCGAAGCGCGTGTAGGGGAGCGCCCGCGGGCGCTGTACTCAAGAAGGAGGGACACATGGCTAAGTTTGACATCATCGCCGCGACCGGTTGCCCGACCGGCATTGCGCACACCTTCATGGCGAAGGAGGCGCTGGAGAAGGCTGCTGCCGAGCGTGGTCTGACCATTAAGGTCGAGACACATGGCCAGGTCGGTGTCGAGAACGAGCTCACCAAGAGTGAGATCGCTGGTGCCAAGGCCGTCGTCGTCGCAGCCGATAAGGATGTCCAGGCTGAGCGTTTCGCCGGTAAGCCCATGGTTTCCGTTGGTGTTTCCAAGGCCCTGTCTGTCGAGGCTGCTGG
>USNX01000206.1 GCA_900556205.1 uncultured Collinsella sp. | reverse complement strand
CGACGTTCTCACCGGTCATGGCCTTCACCGGGCGCGGCATGGTCGGGCTGTCGAAGATGCCCATGAGGTTCATAGCGGTCTTGAAGGCGCCGACGCCACCGGCATAGCCCTGGACGCCCGAGGTGACATCCCAGATGTGCGAAATCTCATTGAGGCGATCCTGCTCGGCCTTGACGGTAGCCCAGTCCCCAGCCTGAGCGGCCTTCCACTGACGCACGTAGCCCTCGGGCTCAACGTTGGCGAGACCCGGGACGGAACCGTCGGCGCCACCGAGGTAAGCGCCGTCGACAACGACCTCGTGACCGGTGAGGATGCTCATCGGATGGCCGTTCTTCTCGTTCTCCTGAACGAGGTAGCGGAACGAGATGTCATCGCCCGAGGAATCCTTGACGCCAGCAAGGACGCCCTCGGCGCCGAGCTTGGCAAGGAGCTTCCAAGGGAGCTTGGTGTGAACGCAGACGGGAATGTCATAGGCAAAGATGGGCAGGTCGAGCTCCTCGTGCAGGATGCGGAAGTGCTCCTCGACCTCGGTCATACCCTGCAGGGCATAGAACGGGCAGGTGGCGACGAGGGCATCGGCGCCCAGCTCCTGGGCGACCTTGCCGTGCTCGATCATGCGCTCGGTCTCGGTATCGATGATGCCGACCAGAACAGGCACACGGTGGTCGACGATGCGCACGGCCTCGGCGATGATCTGGCGACGGCGCTCATCGGTGGAGAAAACGACCTCACCCGAAGAGCCCAAGAAGAACAGGCCGTCGACGCCGGCATCGATCATGCGGTTGATGCTGCGCTCAAAGGAGGCAACGTCGAGCTGATGATCTTCGGTATCGGGAACAACGACGGGAGGGATAACGCCGGTGAATTTCTGAGTTGCCACAAGAATCTCCTTAGTTGTCTGGCGGGCGGCCCTATGCCACCCACTCTTGTTGGCAGTGTCCAGGCCGTCTAGGCCAAAAAACACGGATAGAACGTTTGGTTAAAAAAGTCGACGACTTCGTTTTCGAACGCATTGATGCGCTCATGAGCGTATTTGGCATAGATGATATGCCTCCGGTCACACTCAAGACCGTTGAATACGGCAAGCTGGCCCTTGGGATCGCTCACGGCATCCATGAGCGATGTGCCCATGAGCACCGACCCGCGCACCCGAGACGACAGAGCCTCGAGGCCACCGGGAATTGGATTGGCAACCGCCGTGCAGGCAAGGCCCCGCTCGTCCAGAGCAGAAACCGCCAGCGCGACTCCGCCGCCAAGTCCCTCGCCCCATGCAAAGATGCGGTCGGGGTCCACGCCATCAAGATTGCGCGCAACCTTCGCCAACGCGCAGCCCCAACGGACGCGCCTGACAAAAGCGGGCGAGGTAATCCCCTGCTGCAGATCGCTGGGTCCAATCGCCTCATCATCCAGTGCAAGCACGGCATATCCCATGGCGGCAAACCTCGTCATGTGATGCCATCCACGCACGGGTCGATCGATGTCGTGAAACATCAGACAGAGCGGCACAAGCTCGGATGCCCGGGCGTGACCTAAGGGCTCAATCAAACGGCCGTGTACGACATACCCGCCGAGCTCAAAGGAAACCTCGGAGTAGCGCGCGCACGGATTGGCGAAATCAATCGCCGTAACAGTCAGCCCGCAAACCTCAAGGTCCGAAGCGGCTGTCTCTAATTCGGAAACATCCGCCGAAGCATCGCCGCGCCAATCCCGGAAATCGGAGAGCCTTGACGAAACCGTCCCAGCAATCCCCGCGAGCCCGGGGACGATCAGCTCATCGACATTGCTCTCGCACTTAGACATGAGCCTCCCCTCCTTCGCAGAAAAACGGAATGATCATGTCGTCAAAGTCCTGAATCTCCTCGTGGCCAAAGCCCTCAAAGAACTCGTGTCGCTTCTCGCAGGCCAGGTTGTTGTAGACCGCAAACTGCGTCGCCGGCGGACAGACGATATCGGCTGTGCCCGTGCCAAACAGCACGGGGCATTTGACCATGGGGGCAAAGTTCTTGGAATCGAAGTACGCCAGTTTGGCATAGGCCTCCTCAATACGAGTCGAGTCCTCGTCAAACCAACGCGACCAATAACGCAGGCCCTCGTAGGCAATGTCGTCGGCATCCAAATCCCAGACCAGGCGGAAATCCGACAGGAAGGGATAGAGGATGGCGGCGCGATTGATAAGCTCGCTGTTAAGCGCGCAGGTCGCAATGCCCAAACCGCCGCCCTGCGATGCGCCGTTCACAAATACGCGGGCAAGATCGATGCCCTCGAGCTCGCGAACAATACGGCACAGGATGCGGATATCCTGGTGCAAGCGGACATAGTAGAGGTTGGCCGGGTCGCCATCGATACCGGCGACAATATGGCCCGCGACCGTTGTGCCTTCAAATCCACCAATATCCTCGGAGGGGCCACCCTGGCCGGGGCAGTCGAGGGCGATGAGTGCCATGCCCATGCCCACAAACGACGCCTGCTCGAACCAGCTGCGGCTTGCACCCGGATAGCCGTGGAACTGTAACACCAGCGGCACGGGCTCGTCCGAAACCGGCTTGAGATACTTGGCATGCAGGCGGGCGCCGCACATGCCGGTATACCAGAGGTCAAAAAACTGGCAGGTCGCGGCATCGGTGACCGGTGCCGCCTCGATCGCATAGTCGACCTCGACGGCGTCGGCCTCGGCCATGCGATCCTTCCAAAAGAGATCGAAATCTGATGGACGGGGCATGGCGCCTCGATATTCACCAAATTGATGTTGTAGCTCCTGAGCACTTGGCATGGCTCGTGAACCCAACCTTTCGAAATCGCAACGGAGGTGCGCCCGGCAAGGGAACCGGGCGCACGGGAGGGAAAGCGAGGCTACTCGCCGAGCTTGGGATGCAGCAGCGACGGCGCAGCGCCGAGCAGCATCTTGGTGTAGGGGTCCTGGGGGTGCTGGAAGACCTGCTTGGCCTCGCCCTGCTCGACGATCCTGCCACCATTCATAACGATGATGTCGTCAGAGATATAGCGGACCGTCTGGATGTCATGGCTGATGAACACCATGGCCAGGCCGAGCTCCTTCTTAAGGT
>USNX01000205.1 GCA_900556205.1 uncultured Collinsella sp. | reverse complement strand
TGATGGTGCCCTCGCTCATAAACAGCTCGGCCGCGATCTCGCGGCGGCTCTTGCCCTCGCAGGCAAGGCGCAAGATCGACAGCTCGACATCGTCGAGGGCCGCCGTGCCCGAGAAGATACTCTCGGGCGGCTTGGGAAACGTACAGTAACCCGCCAGCGTGGAGCGCATCACGGCGAACAGCTCGTCGATACCGACATTCTTGTACACAAAGCTGTCGACGCCCGCCTCGCGTGCCTGGTCCACAAAGGTGATCTCGGGCATGCCGGTCATGATAATGATGCGACACTCGGGCAGTTGCTCCTTGATGCGCGCCGCCGCCACGATGCCGTTGGAATCGTGCTCGGTGCACACATCCATCAGTATCATGTCCGGACGCTCCTTGAGTACAACGTCCAAGGCATCCGAGGCGTCGGCGATCGCGGCGACAACGGTCATGTCGGGCTGGTCACCGACGGAGCGCGCGAGGCTCTCGCGCAAGATAGCCTGGTCTTCGACTATAAGGACGCGGATCATGAGCTTCTCCTTTGGGACGTATCGTTGGCGTTGAGCGGGATGGACACCGCAAGCGTAAAGGGCGGGGCGGCATGGACTTCCAGGCAGCCGCCCAGATCTTGCGCGACATGCCTCATACCTGGGATACCCGTTCCCTCGCGATACGATACGGGGGCCGGGGACCCGTCGTTAGAAATCGTCATGCGCGCGATGGCGTCAGCATCCGCCCCCTCCTGCCACAGACGCACGTGGACCCGATGCGCCTGCGCATGCTTGGTGGCATTGGTCGAGGCCTCGCGGATAATCTGCAGAAAGGCTGCGGCGACACGCGCGTCCTCAGGCAGCGCCCCCTCAACATCGATCTGCACACTCACCAGGCCAAAAGCATGGACAATATCACCCAGCTGCTCTGCAGGCTCGCTGGCACCGCCACTGCGCAGATCGGCAGCAATTGAGCGCAGCAACGGATCAATCTGCTCGATCGACTCGTCGTCCAGGCGCCCCTCCTCCAAATAGCGATGGAGGATGGACAGGCGCTGCCCGATCACGTCGTGCACGCGGGCACGCATGCGCAGGTAGGCCGCATTGTCGGCAACCTTTTTGACTTCTTCAATCTGGGCCTGGAGTTCTTTGCCCGCAAGCTCAAGCAGGTGGTTGGCTTGCGCCAGGCGATCATGAGCATGCGCATACTCTGTTACATCCAGACCGATAATGCGCTCGAAGAGGCGGCCCGAAACCATAACGTCATCGTGCACAAACAAGCGAATCTCGGCGGGAGAAACCTCGACCACAACGCGCGCCTCACCAAAACGGTCCAGACTAATACGCACGCGGTTCTGGCTGCTTTCGGGCATTTGCATGCTGAGTTTGCGCAGGTCGTTCCATGTTCCGCTCATATCGCCTAGGTCGGTGGGCATATGAAGCTCCACCAGGTTTTTGCGCATGCAGCGGTTCATGAGTAGCGGACGGCCCCTCGAGTCTAGATACAGGATGCCCACGGAAATCACGTTGATGGTCTCGATCGTCGAGAACATGGTGATATCCTCCTGGCGGTTACGGACGTCCATCAAGAGCGCCGCGATGGAACGGAACAGGAAGAACGCTCCCTCTGCGATAAGGACAACGGTCCACGCCGAGCCCATGGCAAAAACCACCGGCGGTGTAACGGCAACAACGAGCAACAGTTCGGCCAGCATGACGGGGCGACGATAGCGCACCATAAGTACCACGCCATAGGCAAAGATCGCGGCATTGAGCCACGGCGCTCCGCCCATTGCCTTGGCGCAAACGTCAAGCGGCGCCACCAGATACGAGCCAGACGACGCGAACAAGATGAGCGCCGAAATCATCAGGTGAAGCACGAGGCTCGCCTCGTAGGCGCAAACCACCTTACGGTTATAGGACGAGCGGCGCGATGCGATGAGCGGGACGTGGATCGTCTGCAGACACGCAGCCAGAGCAAAGACAACATCGAGCGCAACGATTTGGGGAAGGATGAGCGAAATCGTCATCGTCACTCACCCGCCCTCGGCATCAAGACGATCATGCGCAGCTGGCCGGGCTCGCCCTCAAGGCGGTATGCCACGTTGCGCCCTTGCAGAGCGCTTTCGAGCTCTTGCGCAGCGGGCGTCTGCGAAAGATCTTCATCATCGTTGGAAAAAAGCGTGGCACGCAGCTCGACACTGCATCGGTCATGGTCGCCCAAGTGATACATAAGCGCCGGATGGTCGGTGGTGTAGGCAAAAAACGCAAAGTCATACACGCAGTCGTACAGCGCGCTTACCGTACTGGCGTGCATCGGGCGCCGTATGGCGATAATCGAGGCGCAATCGACATCGATGGTGCGCAGGTCGCTTGCAAGCTCGTTGGCAATGAGCTGAATGCGGTCGCGATCAAAACCGCTCTCCCCATGCTGTGCCAACGTGAGCGACCCCTTGCGCTTGCAATAGGCGACGAGCATCTTTGCGCGCTGCAGCATGCGGTAGCGCTCGTGCGAAGACGCCTCGTCGGTCAACGGCGGCAGCGAGCTCAGCAGGTCGTACATCCCTTCGAGCGCGCGGGCAATCGCCTGGTCCACGTCTTGGACCAGCAAGGTCTCGGCCTCTTGATCTGCCAAATGCGTCTTAAGGTCGTAGTCGGCGGCGAGCAGCTCGTTTTGACGCTGCAGCTCCATGCGACGATGTGCCAGCTCACGGTTAAGCTCGTTGAGCTCCGACACGTCTTGGGCAAGCAGGGCCGATCCGCCCAGCAGTGGGAAGGCACGGTACATTACATCGGGATCGGACGCCACGGCAAAGGCATGGGCGCGGCCGTGCTCCTGGATCCGCAACTCCTCGCGCACGCCCACCGGCATTGGCTTTGACACTGGCGTGGCATAGACTTCCTGCAGGTCGCGCGTTAGAACTTTGAGGTCAAGCGGCAAGGTGTCGAAGATGCCGGCGATGTCGTGATACGACGGAATGACACCGCAATCGAGACAGATTTCCATCGCCACCACGCACAGAACGCAATAGACGAGCGAAAAGTTGAGCTTCCATGCCCAGGGCACGCGCAACGCATACGAGATGGCAAAG
>USNX01000204.1 GCA_900556205.1 uncultured Collinsella sp. | reverse complement strand
CATCACCATAAGTCTTATCGGCAAGCAGGTGCGCCGCGTCCACGATGCGGGCATCGATGTGGCCGCTCGCCGCCTCGGCGGAAAGACGCTCGGCAATCGTATCGAGCGTAGGCAGGCCCTCGAATACGCGACCATGGCCATGCGAAGTCAGCAGCTCGTGCTCTCGTGCGAGCAGACTCGCCAAATCGTGATGAGCGCGCAGGATGTCGAGCGCATCGGATGGATGCTCGGCAACTTCTGCCACGGCGGCGACCGGCGCAGCATCCACCACGCGGTAGAAGAGCTGCGCGAGCAATGGCATCAAGAACACCGTGATGGCGCCGGCGGCAACCATAACCGACGCGATGTCTTGCGACAGCGCGCCCGCGTTGACGGCAACGCTCGTCACGGCAACGATGATCGGCAGCGCCGTGGTGCAGTACAGGGCCACGGTAATGCGGCCATACGCCGACACATCGCGCGTCGCAGGACAAATGCTCATAGAGACAAGGATCGGCACGGCACGAATAATCAGCAACGCCACGATAAAGCCCACGAGCAAGCCCGGGCGCGAAGCCACGGCCGTCAGGTCGATCTTTGCGCCCGATACGGTAAAGAACACCGGAATCAAAAAGCCGTAGGCCAGACCGTCGAGCTTGGTCTCGAGCGTATGGTTGCCCTCGGGGATGATATAGCGCAGGACAAAGCCGGCGGCAAAAGAACCCAACACGATGTCGAGATCAAAGACGGCCGAGAACGCCACGAGTGTGACCAGGATGAGCACCGTCAGGCGCACGAAGGTCTGCGACGTGGTATCGGCGCGCTCCTCGACAAACGCAAAGAAACGGCTGCCGACGCGCTTGGAGCGGCTCGGGACCACGGCAAGCAACACGCAAACCACCGCAAACAAGCCAAGGATTACGAGCGTTTGGATGCCAGTGCGGGCAGACAGCAGCACCGACATGGCGAGCACGGGACCGAGCTCTCCCCACGTGCCATAGGCAAGGATGGAGTCGCCCACACGCGTGCCAGTGAGCGAGCGCTCACGCATGATGGGTACGAGCGTGCCGAGCGCCGTGGAAGTGAGGGCAAGCGTCACGGCGATACCGTCGAAATGACTGACCGAGAACCACGGGGTAAAGCGCACAGCAAGCCAGGCGATACCAAACGTGACGACCCACGTCGCCAAGCCGTAGCGGCCCTCGACGCCCGTGATGCTCTTGGGATCGATCTCAAAGCCGGCAAGCAGGAACAAAAAGGCCAGACCGAGCTCGGACACCAGCGAGACCTCGGCATCTACATGGATGACGCCGAGCATATGGGGTCCCAGCACCGCGCCGAGCACGAGCAAAAAGACCGTCTCGGGAATGGGCTTTCTGGGAATCGCCGAGGCGATGAAGGGGCTTGCAAAGGCCACGAGTGCGATGATGGCGAGCGAAACGAATGCCATGTGATGCCTTTCTCTTGTTTGAGCCCCACTGTAGCACCCTCGCCGTCCTCAACGCGCCGCGAGCTGTCGTATCATAGTGAGGTTTACAAACATGTGGCTCAAGGCGACCGCGAGGCTTGCCCCGTAAACCGACCGCTGCCGCATACCGTACCGTACGCCCAACCGATCAGGAAGGCAGGAACCAATGGTCTCTCGTATCTACGTGGAGAAGAAACCCGGGTTCGACGTCGAGGCTCAGCAGCTCAAGGGCGAGCTGACCGAAATTCTCGGCATCAAGGGCATCGAGGCCCTGAGGATCATCAACCGCTACGACGTCGAGGGCATCGACGAGGAGCTTTTCCGCTCCTGCGTGCCGACCGTCTTTAGCGAGCCCCAGGTCGATGTGACCTACGACGAGCTCCCCGCAAGCGATGGCGCCGTCTTTGCCGTCGAATTCCTGCCTGGCCAGTTTGACCAGCGCGCCGACTCCGCCAGCGAGTGCGTGCAGCTCATCAGCCAGGGCGAGCGCCCCGCCGTGCGCTCCGCCAAGGTCTATATGATCTCGGGCGCTCTGGACGAGGCCGCCATCGATGCCATCAAGCACTACGTGGTGAACCCCGTCGAGGCGCGCATCGCCACGCTCGACCTGCCCGAGACGCTGTACATGGAGACCCCCGAGCCCCAGCCCGTCGAGGTGCTCGACGGCTTCCGTGAGCTCGATGAGGCCGGCCTTGCCGCCTTTATTTCCGAGCGCGGTCTTGCCATGGACGAGGCGGACATCGCCTTCTGCCAGCAGTACTTCCGCGATGAGGACCGCGACCCCACCATCACCGAGATCCGCGTGATCGACACCTACTGGTCCGATCACTGCCGCCACACCACCTTCGGCACCGTCCTGGACGACGTGACGATCGACGACGCCGTGGTACAGCAGGCCTTCGATCGCTACATGGAGATGCGCCACGAGCTCGGTCGCGACGCCAAGCCCGTCTGCCTCATGGACATGGGCACCATCGGCGCCAAGTACCTCAAGAAGACCGGCGTCATGACCGATGTCGACGAGTCCGAGGAGATCAACGCCTGCACCGTCAAGGTGAAGGTCGATGTCGACGGCGAGGACCAGGACTGGCTGTTCCTGTTTAAGAACGAGACCCACAACCACCCGACCGAGATCGAGCCCTTCGGCGGTGCCGCCACCTGCGTGGGCGGCGCCATCCGCGACCCGCTGTCGGGCCGCAGCTACGTGTACCAGGCCATGCGTGTCACCGGCGCCGGCGACCCCACCGTCCCCGTGTCCGAGACGCTCGAGGGCAAGCTGCCGCAGCGTAAGCTCGTGACCACTGCTGCCGCCGGCTACTCCAGCTACGGCAACCAGATCGGCCTTGCCACCGGTCAGGTCAACGAACTCTATCACCCCGGCTACGTGGCCAAGCGCATGGAGGTCGGCGCCGTCGTGGGCGCTACCCCGGCAAACCACGTTCGTCGCGAGTGCCCCGCCCCCACCGACAAGATCATCCTGCTGGGCGGCCGCACCGGACGGGACGGCATCGGCGGCGCAACTGGTTCTTCCAAGAGCCACAACCTGAAATCCCTTTCCACCATGGCCTCCGAGGTCCAGAAGGGCAACGCCCCCGAGGAGCGCAAGATCCAGCGCCTGTTCCGGGACAGCGCCGTGACC
>USNX01000203.1 GCA_900556205.1 uncultured Collinsella sp. | reverse complement strand
GGGTCAGGAGGACGCCAAGCGCGCCATGTCGGTGGCCGTGTACAACCACTATCGCCGCGTGATCGAGGGCGGCGCCGCGGTGTCTGCCTTTGACGACGGCATGGGCTCGCAGTTCGACGACGGCATGGACGAGGTAGAGCTCGCCAAGTCCAACATCCTGCTGCTCGGTCCCACCGGTACCGGCAAGACCCTGCTCGCCCAGACGCTTGCGCGCATCCTCGAGGTGCCGTTTGCCATCGCCGATGCCACCGCACTCACCGAGGCCGGCTATGTGGGCGAGGACGTGGAGAACATCCTGCTCAAGCTCATCAATGCTGCCGATGGTGACATTGAGTGCGCTCAGGTTGGCATTATCTATGTGGACGAGATCGACAAGATCGCCCGCAAGGCCGAGAACCTCTCCATTACCCGCGATGTTTCGGGCGAGGGCGTTCAGCAGGCACTGCTTAAGATTCTTGAGGGCACGGTGGCAAGCGTTCCGCCCACCGGCGGCCGCAAGCATCCCCAGCAGGAGCTGCTACAGATTGACACGACCAACATCCTGTTCATCTGCGGCGGTGCCTTTGTGGGTCTGGACAAGATCATCGCCGACCGCGTGGGCAACAAGGGCGTGGGTTTTAACTCCGAGATCGCCGGCCCCACCTCGGTCGACGAGAACGACCTGCTTCGTCAGGTGCTTCCGCAGGACCTCAATGCCTTTGGCATGATTCCCGAGTTTGTGGGACGTACGCCTGTCGTAACCCAGACGCAGGCGCTCGACGAGGACGACCTGGTGTCGATCCTGACCGAGCCCAAGAACGCCGTGGTGCGCCAGTACCGCAAGATGTTCCAGCTCGAGGACGTTGAGCTTGAGTTTGAGGACGCCGCTCTGCACGAGATCGCCCGCATGGCGCTTGCCCGCAAGACCGGCGCCCGCGGTCTGCGCTCCATCTGCGAGGACGTGCTGCAGCAGACGATGTTCGACCTCCCCAGCGAGGAGGGCGTCGCTAAGGTCATCGTGACCGAAGCCTCCGTAAAGGGCGAAGAGCAGCCCCAGCGTATCTACGGCTAAACCAGCCTAAAACGTGTTTGCAAATAGCCTCTGACCATTCGCGGTCGGAGGCTATTTTATATATGCGCAATAACCCCAACTACCTGTGTTATTCTGTGTGTTTGTTTAAAGTCTCAGCAAAGTCCATTCAGACTGAAGTAATCGATACCTAAGGGGAGGAATGTAGGCCCGATTTTCGTAGATTCCGCACGAGCCGAAGACCACTTAATGTGGTCTTCGTGCGAGCCAGGACTTGACCGAGCGAAAATCGGGCCTACATTCCTCCCTGATGGGCAAGGGAGAGATATATGGAAGAAATGCCCAAGAACTACGATCCGTCGACCAACGAGCCGGCGATCCTGCAGAAGTGGCTCGACGGCGGCTACTATAAGCGCCGCGAGGGCGTGGGCGACTGCACCGTCACCATTCCGCCTCCCAACGTGACCGGCAAGCTCCACATGGGCCACGCTACCGACGACTCCATCCAGGACGCCATCATCCGTATGGCCCGCATGCGCGGCAAGTCCACGCGTTGGGTGCTCGGTACTGACCACGCCGGTATCGCCACGCAGACCAAGGTCGACAAGAAGCTCAAGAGCGAGGGCATCAGCCGTCTGGAGATCGGTCGCGACAAGTTTGTCGACGCTTGCTGGGATTGGACCCACGAGTACGGCGGCATCATCGTCGAACAGATCAAGCGCATGGGCTGCTCCGTCGACTTCGACAACGAGCGCTTCACCATGGACGAGGACTATGCCCAGGCCGTGCGCAAGGTGTTCTGCGACTGGTACCACGACGGCCTGATCTACCGTGGCAAGCGCATCGTCAACTGGTGCCCCAACTGCACCACCGCCATTTCGGACGACGAGGCCGAGTACAAGGACGAGAAGGGCCACCTGTGGCACCTGCGCTACCCGCTGACCGAGCCGGTCAACGGCCAGGACTACATCGTCGTCGCCACCACGCGCCCCGAGACCATGCTCGGCGACACGGGCGTCGCCGTCTCCCCGAAGGACCCCGAGAAGGCAGCCTTTGTGGGTAAGACCGTCAAGCTCCCCATCGTCGACCGCGAGATCCCCATCTTTGAGGATTGGCATGTCGACGCCAACTTTGGCTCCGGCTTTGTCAAGGTCACCCCGGCCCACGACCCCAACGACTACGCCATGGGTCAGGCCCACGACCTGCCGCAGATCAACATTTTCGATGAGCACGCGGTGGTCGTCGAGGGCTACGGCGAGTTCACCGGTATGACCCGCGATGAGTGCCGCGAGGCCGTCATCAAGTGGTTCGAGGAGCACGACCTGCTCGATCACATCGAGGACCTCGATCACTCCGTCATGCACTGTTACCGTTGCGACGCCGCGCTTGAGCCGTGGCTGTCTGAGCAGTGGTTCGTCGCCGTCGACAAACTCAAAGGGCCGGCGCTCGACGCCGTCAACTCCGGCAAGGTCACCTTCCACCCCGCGCGCTGGACGCAGACCTACACCACCTGGATGGAGAACCTCAAGGACTGGTGCATCAGCCGCCAGCTGTGGTGGGGCCACCGCATTCCCGTGTTCTACTGCGAGGACTGCGGCTGGGAGGACGCCCTGACCGAGGACACCGACGTGTGCCCCAAGTGCGGCGGCCATCACGTGCATCAGGACGAGAACGTGCTGGACACCTGGTTCAGCTCGCAGCTGTGGACCTTCGCCACGCAGGGCTGGCCGCAAAAGCCGGAGCTGCTCGAGGGACATCACCCCACGACGGCGCTGGTCACCGCGCGCGACATCATCGCGCTGTGGGTCGCCCGCATGGTCATGAGCTCGCTGTACTTCCTGGACGAGGTGCCGTTTAAGGACGTCGTCATCTACCCGACGATCCTGGCCAAGGACGGCAGCCGCATGTCCAAGTCCAAGGGCAACGGCGTTGACCCCATGGACCTCATTGGCATGTACGGCGCCGACGCCATGCGTTACAACCTGCTCACGCTGTGCACCAACAACCAGGATGTTAAGTTCGATGCGAACATCGACAAGAAGACCAAAAAGCTCATCGACAGCCCGCGCACCGAGCAGGCT
>USNX01000202.1 GCA_900556205.1 uncultured Collinsella sp. | reverse complement strand
CCGTCGTAGGCGTCGGCGGCAAACTGGTCGGGGGTATCGCCGTACTTATCCTTGTAAGCGTTAACGAAGTCGGCGTTCTTCTCGTCGTCGGCGGAGAACGGGGTCATGAGCAGCAGACCCTCAGCAAGAGAGGTATCGAAGCCCTCAACGCCCAGGATGCCGTCCATGCCGTCGCAGCCCATCATCTTGACGTCGTAGCCCATGTCCTTGGCGTTCTTGAGCAGAACGGACGCCGGCGTGTAGTAGATCGGCGCAAAGATCATGGTGGCGCCGGCCTGCTTGGCCTTGGTCAGCTGGTTGGTAAAGCTCGTGGCGGAGTCGTCCTTAAAGGTCTCCTCGTCAACAATCTCGAGCTTGGACTCAGCGGCCTGGGCCTTAAAGGAATCTGCGATGCCCGAAGAATAGGCGTCGCCGGAGTTATAGAACAGCACGAACTTCTCGTCCGCATACTTCTGCGCCAGGAACTTGGCAGCGTTGACACCCTGGTTGGGGTCGGTGAAGCAAACCTGGAAGACGCAATCCTTGCCGTCGGTGACGTCCTCGGAGGACGCGGACGGGGTGATCATGAACGTCTTGGGGTCGTTACCGCACTCGGCGGCAACGGCGACCGACGCACCCGTGGTGGTCGGGCCGACGAGGGCCTGCATGCCCCAGTCGAGCAGGGTGTTGAAGGCGTTGACGGCCTTCTCGCCGTCGGCCTGGTCATCCTCGGCCTTGCTGGCAAGCGGCAGCTCCTTGGTCGAGAAATCCTTGCAGCCAAGCTCGACACCCTGGGTAACGGACTTGCCGTAGGACGCGTTGGCGCCGGTCAGCGGGCCGATGGTACCGATCTTAAACGAAGCGTCGCTCGAAGCGGAACCGCTGTCGCCGCCGTTGGAGGAGCAACCAGCTAGAATGGACATCGCCCCCAGACCTGCTGCGCTCGCGATAACGCTCCTGCGATTCATAACAGGGTTCAATGACTTACCGGTGAGGCTCGACATGCGGCTCTCCTCTCAAATCTCGTCGGGTTTCGGTTACCCGACAGGCCATCCTTCGCCGTGTTCGGCGTTCGCAAAATACTAGACGCTTTAGTTAAGGAAAGTGGCGATTATTTCAACTTTTCTTTGGATTTGTCCATTTATCCATAATTCTGCGTATTTCTATTACTTTATGCAGTAATGCCACTTTATTGTGTGAAAGTAATGTTTCCGTTCTGTTACAGACGTCCCTGCCCTGAATAAAACGGCCTCACCGGTCGCGCTTTATGCGCACTTAGGCGGCGATGTACTTGCCGTCCTGGATCACATAGGCCGTGGCGGGCTTTTCGACCTGGCCCTCGTCGTTCCACGTGAGCTCGCCCGTCAGGCCCTCGATCTTGATCTTGCGCATGGCCTTGGCAAGATCGTCGGCAATTTCGGCACCATCGACCGAAATGTCAATCCCCGCCTTATCGATAGCCTCGACGATGGCGTGGACGCAATCGTAAGCGTCGGCGGCAAACTGGTTGGGCGTCTCGTCGTAGGCATCCTTATAGGCCTTGACGAAGTCGGCATTCTTCTCATCGTCAGCCGAAAACGGGGTCATGAGCAGTACGCCCTCGGCAAGAGAGGTATCGAAGCCCTCAACGGAGAGCAGGCCGTCCATGCCGTCGGTACCCATGAGGGTCATGTCGTAGCCCATGTCCTTGGCGTTCTTGAGCAAAACGGACGCCGGCGTGTAGTAGATCGGCGCAAAGATGAGCGTGGCGCCGGCCTCCTTGGCCTTGGTGAGCTGGTTGGTAAAGCTTGTGGAAGAGTCGTCCTTAAAGGTCTCGGTATCGACGATGTCGAGCTTGGACGCCTTGGCCTGCTCGGCAAAAGCGTCGGCAACGCCCGAGCTATACGTATCGCCGGAGTTGTAGAACAGGGCGATCTTGGCATCCGCGTACTTCTCGGCCAAGAACTTCGCGGCGCTGGCGCCCATGGTGGGATCGGTGAAGCAAACCTGGAAAACCGTGGTCTTATCCTTGGTAACGTCGAGCGACGAGGCCGAGGGCGTGACCATGAGCATATCGTCGGCGATCTCGCCCGAGACAGCGACGGCAGCACCGGTGGTGACGGGGCCGACGAGCGCCTGCATGCCCCAGTCGCACAGGGTATTGAAGGCGTTGATGGCCTTCTCGCCGTCAGCGACGTCGTCCTCGGACTTAAGCGAGAGTTTGAGGTCCTTGGTCGAAAAATCCTTGGCGGCGAGCTTGGCACCCTTCTCGGCCGAAACGCCATAGGTTGCCGCGGCGCCGGTCAGAGGGCCGATGACACCGATCTTGAAGGTCTTGCCGTCATCGGCGGACCCGCCGTCCGAACCGCCCGACGAGCAACCAGCGAGTGCGGCGGTGCTGCCGAGCGCCGCGGCGCCGGCGAGAAAGTTCCTACGGCTGAGCGTGCTGTTGATGTTGAACATGGTGTCCCCCTTTTTCGCTGGCCGCAGTGCGGCCGTCTTGCGGTACGAGGCAAACCTTATGGCGCAAACGTTGACAGTTTGTTACGGAGTTCCGTTTGTAGCGAGCATGTTTCCAATGTTTCCGCAGCGTTTCGGGGGTGCCGTTTTGTGCGACTCCTGTTGCCTGGCGAGCACACGCCCTCGGTTCACGCTAGAATGCACTCAACCTTTAAGCGGTTAATCCATCCATAAGATGCACAAAGGAGCTATCTATGAGCGAACCCCTGCGCACCGTGAACGTCGGTCTGATCGGTCTGGGAACCGTCGGCGGCGGCGTGGCCCGTCTGATCAAGAGCCACCACGATGAGTACCTGGCAGCCTACGGCATCGACCTTAAGCTGACCCGCGCCTGCGCACTTGCCTGGGAGCAGGCCGAAGCCGCCGGTATTGAGCGCGAGGCCTTTACGAGCGACTGGCACGACGTCGTCACCGACCCCGCCGTCGATATCGTCATCGAGCTCATCGGCGGCGAGCACCCCGCGACCGAAATCTTCACCACCGCCTTCGAGAACGGCAAGCACGTCGTCTCTGCCAACAAGGCCCTGCTGGGCCGTCATGTCGAGACGCTCGCCGAGAAGGCGCGCGCGTGCGGCGTGCAGATTAAGTGCGAGGCCAGCTGCGGCGGTGGCATCCCCATTGTCAGCACGC
>USNX01000201.1 GCA_900556205.1 uncultured Collinsella sp. | reverse complement strand
GATACGTGCGGAGCCCCTCGTTACGATAACAAGAGTCGATTAGAAATCGATGTCGGTGTCGTAGTAGCAGGCCTTGAGAATCTTCTCGAAGTCGGCAGCCTTGGTCTCACGCGGGTTCTCGGGCGTGCAGGCGTCCTGCTCGGCGTTCGCGGCGATCTCGGGCAGCTTGGCGAGGAACTCCTCCTCGGAAACCATCTGCGGGTTCTCGGCGTCGACCTTCACGCCGCCATTCGCGTAATCCTTGATGGACTGCGGAATGTTGAGCTGGTCGTTGAGGTCGCGAATCTTCTGGACGAGCGCGGCGATGAGCTCCTCGTTGGTCTCGCCAGGAAGGTGCAGGATCTCCTTGGCCACGTAAGCGTAACGCTCGGCAGCACGGGGATCCTTGGAGTTCCACTGGATGACCTTGCCCAGGTACATGGCGTTAGCAGCACCGTGGATGATGTGGCCGTTCTCAAAGGCAGCACCGGTCTTGTGAGCCATGGAGTGAACGATGCCGAGCAGACCCGAGGAGAAGGCGATACCGGCGATGCACTGAGCCTCGTGCATGTGCTGACGGGCCTCATGGTCGCCAGCATAGGACTTGGGCAG
Source organism: uncultured Collinsella sp. (assembly GCA_900556205.1). GTDB lineage: Bacteria > Actinomycetota > Coriobacteriia > Coriobacteriales > Coriobacteriaceae > Collinsella. The sequence goes on along the minus strand of USNX01000201.1, from coordinate 2,527 downwards.
CCACTCGACGATCTCGCGGATGCCGTGCAGAGCGTTGGCGTCGGTGAACATAGAGGCGAAGGTGGAAACGTAGGCCTCCATGCAGTGGGTCAGAGCGTCCATGCCGGTGTGAGCGCACAGCTTGGCGGGCATGGTGTAGGTGAGCTCGGGGTCGACGATGGCGACATCAGGGGTGATGTTGAAGTCGGCCAGCGGGTACTTGATGCCCTTGGCGTAGTCGGTAATGACAGAGAACGCGGTGACCTCGGTAGCGGTGCCGGAGGTAGAGGAGATGGCGCAGAAATGAGCCTTCTGACGCAGCTCGGGGAAGCTGAACGGCTGGATGATGTTATCGAAGGACTCCTCGGGATACTCGTAGAAGACCCACATAGCCTTAGCGGCATCGATGGGCGAGCCGCCGCCGATGGCGATAATCCAGTCGGGCTCGAACTCGCGCATGGCCTCGGCGCCCTTCATGACCGTCTCGATGGACGGATCGGACTCGACGCCCTCGAACAGCTTGACCTCGAAGCCGCCCTCTTTGAGGTCGGCCTCAACGTCCTGCAGGAATCCGCCACGGCGCATAGAGCTGCCGCCAGAAACGATGATGGCCTTCTTGCCCTTGAGGTTCTTCACCTCGTGGCGAGCGCCCTCACCAAAGTACAGATCGCGAGGATTGGTAAAACGTCCCATACTGTGCCTCCTAAACAAGCCCCTCTTAGACTTGCGTATATAACGGAGCACCCGATTGGCTCCGTTAGGACCATTTTGTGCGTCGCCGGCGATAGCGACGCAATGTCTAAACGTCTCAACGCTCAGACAAACACTATTTTACCGTTCTGGTTGGTCAGTTATTCACCTAAAGCCAACAATGATGAAACGTTTTTTCTATCCCTGAAGACCCTTGTGGGGCATTCATACTCCCAAGCTGGGCAAACGTTTTATCAGGGTTGACTACATATCCCGGGCAGGGCTGTGCCCCTCCAAAATGTGCCCCGTTCGCCGCCAAAAATCGACCGTTTACGGCACTGTGATACCACCCGCGCAACTGAGGTGCCGACATTTGTGCGACATCCGTCTTCGTGGTGCAAAGGTGCAAGTCCAAGTGCGGCACCCCCGGTGTGCCACATGCGGGTAAACTAGACCTTTATATAGAGACATTTGAACCCTAACCGCAGCAAAGGAGGCCCCATGGCATTCGATCCCATTCAAGAGGATTGCCATCGCCTCGTACTTGAGGCCTTGCGCCGCGACAATATTCCACTCACCGACGGCCCCGCCGTAGAGCGTCTGATGGAGCAATTCACCCGCAACCCCGCGCCGCTCATCGTGCACGATCGCGACCGCGCCGGGCACCTCATTGCCAAGGTGGTCGAGGCTGTCGACTACCGCATCCCTTTTATCCCCGACGACGCCCAGGCAGAGCAAGAAGAAGCCGCAGCCGAGAACATGCTCCGCGAGGCAGCCGCGCTCGATCCGGCCAACTGGGATGCCCAGCGCATGCTGACGGCGCTCACCGCCGAATCCAACGAGGAATACGTACAGTATCTGGTGTCCAAGTGCGACGAGGTGGAGCACGATTTGGCGCTCAAGATCGCCTCGGCGCAGGACCCCTACGAGCGTGAGGCCGCAGGCGACCTGACCCGCCGTCCCTACCTGCGCTGGCTTGCCGCCTTGGCATCGCGCGCGCTCATTAGCGGCCGCTACCGCATGTCGCTGGATGCCGCGAATCGCAGCCTGGACTTTGCGCCCAACGACCCCGCTGGCGTCCGCCATACCGCGATGCTTGCCATGGCAAAGCTCGAATACCCTGCCGAGGAGCTCAAGCGTTTTCGTTCCGCCCACTCCGTGCCCTATCTTGCCAACACGCCGCTGCGCCGCCGTCCCAAGGACGCGGAGCGCGACCTGGACCCGTGGACGCTCATCGCGCTGATGAGCGCAGCCTGGCGCGAGCTGGACTACGAAGGCGCCGAACACTACCTGCGCATCCTGGTGCGCTCATGCCCACACGCGGCCGAGGCGCTCTACTTCCAAACCGAGTTTCCCGATGGCGTCTATGCCCGCGTCAACGTAGGTCCGGGCTCCACCGACGAGCTTGTCCTTGCCCTGTCCGAGGCGACACCGGTGCTGCAGGAGGGCCTAGGCGCGCCCGACAACGCCAGCTTTGCCGCCTGGGTCGCCACCAACGACATCGTGCGCTCCCAGATCGACGAACGAATCCTGCGCGCGGCCGAACAGGGATTGCCGTTTAAGGGAGGAGACCTCTAATGGATCCGAGCGTCTACATCCCCGCCTATCTGGAGCGCACCTATCTGGCGTCGCACCCCGAACTCACCGATGCAGCACGCGAGCTTGTCCATAACGACATCAGCGCAAACCCTCACAAGTATGCGCAGACCGAGCATGCCCAAGCGCTGCTGTCCTATGCCGGCGTTCATCGTCATTTGCTCGACGAGCTTCGTCGCATCGAGGACATGGGCAGCGACGAGGAGTTTGAGCAGACGCGCAACCGCCTGTTCGACGACATGCGTGACGAGCTGCTCAAGAT
>USNX01000200.1 GCA_900556205.1 uncultured Collinsella sp. | reverse complement strand
GACTTAGGCGCAAGTGCGGGATTGGGGCTTGACGGGCGAGCCCCGCCGCCCATGAGTTCGTCGGCGGTCCACGGGCGATCATCCATCACGTCGTCAAGGCTCAGTGAAAACAGGTCGTCTTCACCCTCATCGAACATGCGGTGCACATGTCCACCAATTGCCGGAATCAATCCGCGACCGGTGCATGATGCCTTGCTCAACGCCATTCTGTTCCATCCTTTCGAAATACTAATGACATCGATTATATGGAACTTCCCAAGCGGCTCGGTCTTGGATTCGCGCTTTCCAGAACTCGCGCCCAAAAGGGGAGGGGCAATCCAGGCGAGTGCCTACTTGTCGCCGGCCGCCGCCTTGGCCTCATTGAGGTAGCTATAGAAGCTGTACTTGGAGATGCCAAAGAACTCGCAGGCGCGCTCGCTCGACTTGGAAATGAGAAAGGCGCCGCGACGGTCGAGGTAGCCAATGGCACGAATGCGCTCGTCTTTGGTCATGAGTGCCGCGGGCTTGCCCACAAACTGCTCGCACTCGTGCAGCAGGTCCTCGAGCAGGTCGCCGATGTTCTTGGTAATGGGCTCGGGCTCGGTATAGCCCGTGCCGCCGGTGCCGGTAAAGGCGTCGAGCGAACGCTCAAAAGCCTTCATAAGCGTAATGTCAAAGTTGATGCCCAAAATGCCGACGGGCTTGCCCTCATCGTTGCGGATAAAGATGGTCGAGGACTTGAGCAGCTTGCCGTCGGCGGTTTTAGTGAGGTACGGCTCGCGGTCGTGTATGTCGGTGGTGCCCTCGTGCATGGACTCAAACACAATATGGCTGGGGCCGTCACCCAGTTTGCGCCCGCTGACGTGGCCGTTTTCGATCACTACGATGGAGTGGTCCACGTCCTCGGTCTCCAGATCGTGGACGACGACTTCGCAGTTGGGACCAAATTGGAGCGCCAGACCGTGTGCGAGGCGCTTGTAAAACTCAATCTGTGCGGGGGTCATGGGTGCCTTCCTAAAAATTAGTTTGGGCATACTTTGCCATAAACCACACCTGTTCGCAAATAACGAAAGCGTCGCTGCGTTATGCAACCGTTCGGCGGCGAAAAGGTACCGATTACGGCAACAAACAATTTGTTAGGTTTGCCAATCAAAAAGTGTGATAGAACAGTGCTAACAAACTTTTTGTTTGGCATCCACATAAAAGTTCAGTCGCATGAATGGGAATGGGCTGAAACGCGTATGCGGGGGCCGGCAAGAGAGGACTTAAGGAGTTCACCGTATGGCCGATAAGATCCAGTGGGCGGGCAACACGATGCCCAAGAGCGATGACAAGCACTTGGGAATCATGAGCCTCGACCACGTGAAGAAGGCCCGTGCCTTCCACCAGTCGTTCCCTCAATATACCGTCACTCCGCTTGCCCGTCTGGACGGTCAGGCTGCGCGCCTGGGCCTGTCCAACCTGTGCGTTAAGGACGAGAGCTATCGCTTTGGCCTCAACGCCTTTAAGGTCCTGGGCGGCTCGTTTGCCATGGCCAACTATATTGCCGACGAGACCGGCAAGGACGTTGCCGACTGCACCTTCGATTACCTGACCTCCGATCAGCTTGCCAAGGACTTTGGCCAGGCTACCTTCTTTACCGCCACCGACGGCAACCATGGCCGCGGCGTGGCATGGGCTGCCAACAAGCTGGGCCAGAAGGCTGTCGTGCACATGCCCAAGGGTTCCACCAAGCCCCGCTTCGATAACATCGCCGCCGAGGGCGCCACGGTGACCATCGAAGAGGTCAACTACGACGAGTGCGTGCGCATGGCCGCCGCCGAGGCCGACGCCTGCGAGCGCGGCGTCATCGTTCAGGACACCGCCTGGGAGGGCTACGAGAAGATCCCGTCCTGGATCATGGAGGGCTACGGCACCATGGCTTCCGAGGCTGCCGAGCAGCTGCGCGAGATGGCCATCAACCGCCCGACGCACGTGTTTGTCCAGGCTGGCGTGGGTTCGCTCGCGGGCGCCGTGGTGGGCTACTTCACCAACCTGTATCCCGATAACCCGCCTACCTTTGTCGTGGTTGAGTGCGCTCCTGCCGCCTGCCTGTACAAGGGCGCTGCCGCCGGCGACGGCGATCCGCGCATCGTGGACGGTGACATGCCCTCCATCATGGCCGGCCTGTGCTGCGGCGAGCCCAACATTCTGGGCTGGGATATCCTGCGCAACCACACCACCGCCTTCGTGTCCTGCCCCGACTGGGTCACCGCTCGCGGCATGCGCACCCTGGGCGCTCCCGAGAAGGGCGACCCGCGCGTCATTTCCGGCGAGTCCGGCGCTGTGACCACCGGCCTGGTCGAGACCCTCATGCTCGATCCCGAGTACGCCGAGCTCAAGGAGCTCATCGGCCTGGACAAGACGAGCTCCGTGCTCTGCTTCTCCACCGAGGGCGACACCGATCCCGACCAGTATCGCCGCATTGTTTGGGAAGGCGAATATCCCACTTGCTAATCGTTAGGGCGGAGTAAATAGGTATCGCTCCGCCACCTCACAGGTAGATTCCTTCGTTTGAAAGGTTATGAACAATGGCTAAAGAACTCGATTTCAACGCTATCAAGGCTGCTGCTGAGTCTCACCGCGCCGACATGACTCGCTTCCTGCGCGCTATGATCTCCCACCCCTCTGAGTCCTGCGAGGAGGGTGAGGTTGTCGCTTGCATTAAGGCCGAGATGGAGAGCCTTGGCTATGACGAGGTCAAGGTCGACGGCCTGGGCAACGTCATGGGCTTTATGGGCGAGGGCGACAAGATCATCGCCATCGACTCTCACATCGACACCGTCGGCATCGGCAACATCGAGAACTGGGACGCCGATCCCTACGAGGGCTACGAGACCGACGAGATCATTTACGGCCGCGGCGGCTCCGACCAGGAGGGCGGCATGGCTTCCGCTACCTACGCTGCCAAGATGATGAAGGACATGGGCCTCATCCCCGAGGGCTACAAGATCATGGTCGTCGGCACCGTCCAGGAAGAGGACTGCGACGGCATGTGCTGGCAGTACATCTACAACAAGGACGGCATTAAGCCCGAGTTCGTCATTTCCACCGAGCCCACCGACGGCGGCATCTATCGCGGCCACCGCGGCCGCATGGAGATC
>USNX01000199.1 GCA_900556205.1 uncultured Collinsella sp. | reverse complement strand
ATCTCGCGCGGACGCGTGACCTTTGTCGATGCCGCCCTGCCGCAGGGCGTGGTGGTGCCCGATGCCAACCTGGCCGTGTTCTCGATCGCCGACCTCAACGCCCGCATGGACGCCAACCGCGCGCGCAGCCGTCGCAAGGTGGACATTACGCAGATCACGTTCCCGTTTAAGCCGGGCGACTACGTGGTGCACGCTACCCACGGCATCGCGCTCTTTAGCGAGATCGCGCGCCAGGAAGTGGGTGGCAAGGAGCGCGACTACTTTTTGCTGGAATATGCCGACGGCGACAAGCTCTACGTGCCGCTCGAGCAGGTCGACCGCATCACACGCTATGTTGGCCCCGACGGCGACAAGCCGCGCCTGACCAGGCTCAATACCGCCGACTGGACGCGTGCCACCAACAAGGCGCGCAAGAACGCCAAAAAGCTGGCGTTTGACCTGGTCGATCTATATACGCGCCGCTCGTCGATTACCGGTATCGCCTGCCCGCCCGACACGCCCGAGCAGATCGAGATGGAGGAGAGCTTCCCCTACGACGAGACGCGCGACCAGCTGGAGGCCATCGCCGACATCAAGGCCGACATGGAGGCGCCCAAGCCCATGGACCGCCTGCTGTGCGGCGACGTGGGCTTTGGCAAGACCGAGGTCGCCCTGCGCGCGGCGTTTAAGTGCGTGGACTCCGGCCGCCAGGTCATGGTGCTCTGCCCCACGACCATTCTCGCCCAGCAGCACTACGAGACGTTCTTTGAGCGCTTTGCCCCGTTTGGCCTTGAGGTCGAGGTGCTCAGCCGCTTCCGCACCCCGGCGCAGCAGAAGCGCGCGCTCAAGGCGTTTGCCGAGGGCACGATCGACGTGCTCATCGGCACGCATCGTCTGCTTTCGGCCGATGTGAACCCCAAGAACCTGGGCCTGGTGATCATCGACGAGGAACAGCGCTTTGGCGTGCAGCACAAGGAGCAGCTCAAGAACCTGCGCGAGCAGATTGACGTGCTCACGCTTTCGGCCACGCCGATTCCGCGAACCATGCAGATGGCCACGAGCGGCGTGCGCGACATGAGCCTGATCACCACGCCGCCGACTGGGCGTCGTCCCGTGATCGTGCACGTGGGGGAGTACGACCCCGATGTGGTGAGCGCGGCGATTCGCCTGGAGGTGGGCCGCGGCGGTCAGGTGTATTACGTGTCCAACCGCGTCAAGACCATCGACGACGCCGTGGCGCGCGTGCACGAGGCCGCGCCCGAGGCGCGCGTGGGCGTGGCGCACGGCAAGATGGGCCCGCGCGAGGTCGAGGACGTGATGATCGAGTTCGCGACCAAAAAGATCGACGTGCTCATCGCCACGACCATCGTGGAGAGCGGCATCGACAACGCGACCGCCAACACGCTGATCATCGAGGACTCGCAGCGCCTTGGCCTGGCACAGCTCTACCAGCTCAAGGGCCGTGTGGGCCGTTCTGCCACGCAGGCATACGCGTACTTTATGTTCCCGGGTGAGCTGCCGCTCACCGAGGAGGCCACGGCGCGCCTGACCGCACTTTCCGAGTTCCAGGACCTGGGCAGCGGCATGCGCATCGCCATGCGCGACCTGGAGATCCGTGGTGCCGGCTCGCTTATGGGCGCCGAGCAGCACGGCAACCTGTCGAGCGTGGGCTTTGACCTGTTTACGCAGATGCTGGGCCAGGCAGTGGCCGAGGCGCGCGGCGATGACGATGCCGGCGTGGAGGCGGCGAGCGTGGGCATTAACCTACCGGCCGATTACTTCTTGTCCGAGGAGTACCTGCCGGCGGTGGATCAGCGCGTGCTCGTGTACCGTAAGCTCGCGGCGGCCGAGGACCTGGAGAGTATCGATGAGGTGCAGGAAGAGACCGAGGCCGCGCATGGCGAGCTGCCGTTGGCGGGGCTCAACCTGTTCAATCGCGCGCGCATCCGCATTCGCGGCGAGCGCCTGGGGCTCGAAAGCGTCACGCTCAGCGGCGGTCGCATCACGTTTTTGGGCGTCGACGTGCCCAAGAAGGTGGCATTTGAGCTTAAGACTCGCTATGGCGCGGTGAACTTCCCCAAGAGCCGCAAGCTGTCGGTGCCCTACAAGGCGGGCGCCGGCGCGGGCAGCGGCCTGGGTCGCGGCCTCGACGCCAACGACGGCACCGGCCCCGTGGCGGCGGCGCTCATGCTGCTGCAACAGCTGGGTGCTAGTGATGATGACTAGCGAGTCGATGCTGCAAACACCCCATTTGGGCACTCTGGTTCCATCGAAAGGAAAGCATGTTCGGATACATCTATAAGAAAGATGTCGCCATTATCGCGATTGTCCTGTGCCTTTGTCTGTGCGTGGGCAGCTTCTTCGATTATCAGATCTCGAGCGCGCTGTTCAACATCGGCAGCATGTACGGCCGCTTTATCGAGGCCGCCGGCGAGCTGCCGTTCGAGCTGACGGCAAGCGTCGCAGGCGTCATGCTCGTGCGCGCGGTGCGTCCCGACTCCAGGGGGAGCAAATGGCTCGCCGTGCTCGGCATCCTCGTCAACGTTGGCCTGGCCGGCTACGAGATCGTCTCGTCCCTGAAGGTTGGCGGCAAACTCATCGCGGTTCAGCTGGTACTGACGTTTGTGCTGGTCATCGCTGCCAACCTTATCGTCTGTCGCCTCACGCGCGCGACCGAGCCCGACGAACTCACACGCTGGGCGCTGATGGTACTTGCCGTGTGGGTCGCTCAGGCCATTATCCTCAACGTGATCGTCAAGCCGCTGTGGTCGCGCCCGCGCATGCGCGTGATCGAGGTCACGCCGGGGCTCAATTTTCAGCCGTGGTGGGTAATCGGCAATCCCGACAAGTGGGCCTTTATTGCCGCCGGCGTGATCAAGGACGGGTTCAAGTCGTTCGCGAGCGGGCACACCGCGCATGCGGCGATCGGTCTTATGGTCGCCGGGCTTCCCGCGGCGGCCTTTAAGGAAAAACCGTCGCGCCGCCGTGTGGCCTTTTGGACGGCGGCTGCGGTCGCGGCGCTCGTCGCGTTTGGCCGCATCGTGATCGGGGCGCACTTTTTGAGTGACGTGAGCTGCGGTTTTGCTCTGGTACTGGCACTTGAGTGCCTTGCCGCGCGCATTGCCTATCCCAACGGCGTACAATAGCTC
>USNX01000198.1 GCA_900556205.1 uncultured Collinsella sp. | reverse complement strand
CCTCTCAGCAAAAGGGGAGCGGCACCGACACGCTCAAGCAGTTCGCCACCAACCTCACTCAAAAGGCGCGCGACGGCGAGCTCGATCCCGTGATTGGCCGCGAAAAGGAAGTCCAGCGCATGATGGAGATCCTTTCGCGCCGCACCAAGAACAACCCGCTTATCCTGGGCGATCCCGGCGTGGGCAAAACGGCCATCGTCGAGGGCCTGGCGCAGCAGATCGCTGCCGGCAACGTGCCCGAGAACCTCATGAACCAGAACATCTGGACGCTCGACCTGCCGGGCCTCGTGGCGGGCGCCAAGTATCGCGGTGAGTTTGAGGAGCGCCTCAAGAACGTGATCCAGGAGGCCACCGAGGCTGACGACGTCATCCTGTTTATTGACGAGATGCACACCATCATCGGTGCCGGTTCTGCCGAGGGCTCCATCGACGCGAGCTCCATGCTCAAGCCCGTGCTCGCGCGCGGTGCCTTCCAGATTATCGGCGCCACCACGGCCGAGGAGTTCCGCAAGTACCTCACCAAGGACCCGGCCTTCGAGCGTCGCTTCCAGACCATCGATGTCGAGGAGCCGAGCGTCGAGGACACGGTCAAGATCCTGACCGCGCTCAAGCCGCGCTACGAGGAGCACCACCATGTGCGCTATACGCAGGGTGCTATCGAGGCCGCCGCGAACCTCTCCGACCGCTACATCCAGGATCGCTTCCTGCCCGATAAGGCCATCGACCTCATTGACGAGGCCGGCGCCCGCGCCCGCATCGCCGCCAACCGCGCGCCCGAGCCGGTGCGCGAGGCCGAGCATCGCGTGGAGGAGCTTAAGGCCGCCGCGCAGGAGGCCACCGAGAGCGACGACATGAACAAGGCCGCCGAGATCACCGAGCAGCAAAAGGCTGCCGAGATTGAGCTCGCCGAGGCCAAGGCTGCCTGGACGGCCGAGCTCGACGCCAGCCCGCTCACCATCGATGTCTCCCAGATTGCCGACATCGTGTCCGTGACCTCGGGCGTGCCGGTGTCCTCGCTCACCGAGAGCGAGAGCCGCCGCCTGCTGCAGGCCGAAAGCGTGCTCAAGACGCGCATCATCGGTCAGGACGAGGCCGTCGAGGCCGTTGCCAAGGCCGTGCGCCGCAGCCGCTCGCCGCTCAAGGACCCGCGTCGCCCCGGCGGCAGCTTTATCTTCCTGGGCCCCACCGGCACGGGCAAAACCGAGCTCGCCAAGACGCTCGCCGAGTATCTCTTTGGCAGCAAGGACGCGCTCATCAGCTTCGATATGTCGGAGTTTGGCAGTGAGTTCGAGGTCTCCAAGCTCATCGGTAGCCCCCCGGGCTATGTGGGCCACGACGAGGGCGGCCAGCTCACCAAGGCTGTTCGCCGTCACCCGTACTCGGTCGTGCTGTTCGACGAGATCGAGAAGGCGCACCCCGACATCTTCAATATCCTGCTGCAGGTGCTGGAGGAGGGCCGCCTGACCGATAGCCAGGGCAAGACGGTCGACTTCCGCAACACCGTGATCATCATGACGTCAAACGTGGGCGCCCGCGAGATCGCGCAGGATGCGAGCGTTGGCTTTGGCACCACCGGCGAGCAGGGCCTCACCTCGAGTGAGATCCGCGGCCGCGCGATGGGCGAGCTCAAGCGCCTGTTCCGCCCCGAGCTGCTCAACCGTATCGACGACATCGTGGTGTTCCAGAAGCTCTCGGGCGAGAACCTGACCAAGATTGCGCACCTGCTGGTGGACGATCTGCGCCAGCGCCTGATCGCAAACGGCATGAACATCAAGCTTACCGATGCGGCCTACGACAAGATTGTGGCGGAGGGTACCGACCTCACCAACGGCGCGCGTCCTCTGCGTCGTGCCATCCAAAAGCTCATCGAGGATCCGCTGTCCGAGGAGCTGCTGGCCGGCGAGTGGGGCGAGGGCGATACCGTCCTGTGCGACGTGGTCGACGGCAAGTTTGTCTTTAGCCACGGCACGGGTGAGATTCCGGCGCCGCGTCCGGCGGGTGCACTCGGGGGCGATACCGCTCCGGCGGCGCCGCACACCGGAAACGCCGCGCCTGTGAGCAGTGGCGTGAGCTCGGGCCCCGGCGGCATGATGCAAGCCGGTTCCGGCGCGCTGTAGGGCGTGGCGACAATTTGATACGCGCAATCGAGGCGCTCCGGAAAGGGCGCCTCGATTTGTAGAGCTGCGGAAGTTGTGGCCGTTACGCTATACGGTCCACCGTTAGCCGATGATGCGAGGGCGCTCGGCGTTTTCGACTGGTTTATGCACGCAAAGTCTGGGAATATACAAGTCGCATGTCTTACTGTCTAACCAGTTGCGCCAAGGAGGCACCATGGACTACAAGATTACCGGCTACGAGCCCGCCCAGCTGTTCCATTTCTTTGAGGAGGTCAGCGCGATCCCCCGTGGGTCTGGCAACGAGAAAGGCATCAGCGATTTCCTGGTCGCGTTTGCCAAGGAGCGCGGTCTCGATGTGTATCAGGACGTGGTCTACAACGTCATCATTCGCAAGCCCGCATCTGCCGGCGCCGAGAATGCCCCGACCGTGATGCTGCAGGGCCACATCGACATGGTGTGCGACAAGCTGGGCTCCGTTGAGCACGACTTTACGACCGATGGTATCGACCTGGTCGTCAAGGACGGCGTCCTCACCGCTAACGGCACCACTCTGGGCGCCGACAACGGTATTGCCGTCGCTCTGATGCTCACTGTTCTCGATGATGATTCGATCGTTCACCCCGCCCTCGAGTGCGTATTCACCACCGACGAGGAGACTGGCCTGGTCGGCGCCGAGACGCTCGACAAGTCCCAGATTAGCGCCCGCACCATGATTAACCTTGACTCCGAGGAAGAGGGCGTTGCCACCGTCAGCTGCGCCGGCGGCGTCGTCGTTACCTACACCTGCCCCATCGTGCGCGAGCACAAGACCGGTAGCACCCTCACGCTCGACATCTCCGGCCTGCTGGGCGGTCACTCCGGCAGCGATATCAACCTGGAGCGCGGCAACGGCAACCTCATCATGGCCCGCATCATCGACCGCCTGATGGTTGCCGGCGAGCCCGCCATCGTTAGCTTTAACGGCGGCACCAAGGACAACGCCATCAACCGTGAGTGCAAGGCTGTTCTGATCTACGCCGACCA
>USNX01000197.1 GCA_900556205.1 uncultured Collinsella sp. | reverse complement strand
GTGCGAGCAGTGCCCGACGCCGCTTAAGAAGATTGGCGTCAACGATACCTTCGGCGAGTCCGGTCCGGGTGCCGAGCTCCTGCACAAGTACGGCCTGGACGCCGCCAACATCGTGGCGACCACCAAGGAGTTCTTGGCCTAAGGCAAGGCGGATCTCAAGGACCGCTTCGCCAGAACTATAAAACTGCTTCGCCAGTACTATGGAAACCCGGCAGGGGCGCTCTCTTGGAGAGCGCCCCTGTTTCAGTTGCGGTGAAATAAGGACTGTTTTGCCAGCCTAAAGGCTCAACTAATCCGTATTTCACCGCAACTTTCGAAGGCGTTCCCGCTTGTGCTGGCTCTGTCGCGACGATTGATTGCGGCTTGGCACAGTGCGGCGACATCGGGGGCATCGCTGCCTCGGTATGTCATGGCGAGTAGGGCGGCATCATAGATTTCGTCATTGGTTACATCGGCGGCATCAATGGGGCAGAAGGTGAGAATCGAATCCTGTTCTGCAAGTTCGGCCAGATCGATCGTTTCACCCATGGCAAAGGCGTCATCGAGGACGAGTGTGGCACTCGTGCATGGAATTTGATAGATGGTGCCGTCCGCAGCGATAGGGGAACCTGCTGCCTCGAGCGTGTATACACCTTGCGTGAGATTGATGCCAGAGCCATCGGAGGCGACGAACTCAATCCTGTCGACCGTTATTCCGTCGATGGTCTTGCCCGTAATGTGTATCGGAACGCGCGATGCTCCGTTATCGGTGTCCCAGCCCGCAGCCGCGACATCCAGCACGATGGCGTGCTCCGAATGGGCAGATGCAAAGTGCGATAACACCTGCCGCAGATGAAGACCCATACAGCTACCGCCGACAATGGCAATTACCAGAATGCAGGCAAGGATGACCGCAACGTGGTTCCGAGGCTTTACCCGAAGCTCAGAATCAGCAGAGACGCTATTGACGACAGCCCCGCACGCCGTGCAGTACCTCACGCCATCGCGCAACTCAGCTCCACAATAAGGACAATTCATACCAGCCCCCACAACCATAGACGTTCCTATCGAGGCCACTGTAAATCGACAATCCAAATCCAAGTTGCGCAACAATCAAATCAAGCCCACATCAAGAAAAAGCCTCCTTTGGGATAAGGGTCCATCCCAGTCAAGTACAATTCAGCCCTCAAACATAGCGCTGCTGCACCCAAGTAAAACGCGGCGACCCCTTAGTTACCGCAGGCCGGGTGCAGGGTTACCTCCCAAATCTTTCCGCAGGACGGAGGAGCTCCCGCCGCACGTAGTGCGCAGCGGGAGCTCCGACATGTCCGAGGACGATTTGGGAGGTAACCCTGCGCCCGGCCGGTGAGACCAAACCCCGCCATGCTTCTTATGTGCAGCAAAGCTAATGCTGCTAAAATACAAAGCGCTCATGTAGTTTAAACGCACGACGATAAGGAGCACCAGTGGGTAACCACTTCCGTACCTCCGGTGCGGGCGATGACGCCCCCAAGACGCAGCCAGGCGCCGTGGGCACTCGTTTCGCCGCCCCGGATTCAGAGGATCAGCTGTTTAGCCCGATCCCCGCACAGCCGGCAGATCAGGCACAGCCGGCATCAGATCCCTTTGCCTACAATCCCACCAATGATGTCGAGCTTTCCGAGGCCGCGGGTTTTGAGCCCGTGCAGAAGGTGACCGCTCGCGTGGATCAGCCCCAGGCGGACGTTGTTGCGTCGCAACCCGTCATGGCCGGTATTCCCGATCCCATGGCTCCTGCGACTCCGGCGCCACAGCCTGCGCAGTCCGGCCTTTTTGCCGGTATTCCCGATCCTACGCAGCCCGCGGCTCCCGTAGTCGAGAGCGATCAGGCCGCCGAGGTCGCAAGCCTCGACAATGCGCTCAACAACCCCGACTTTACGTCGGTGTTTGCGCCCATCGATCCGCAGGCCAGCCGCAAGAAGATGGCCAAGCAGGCCGGTGTCGAGCCCGTCATCCTCATGGAGCACGTCACCAAGATCTACCCGGCACAGCCCAACAAGCCCGCGCTCGACGACATCAACATCGAGATCTATCCTGGCGAGTTTGTCTTCTTGGTCGGTCACTCCGGCTCGGGTAAGACCACGCTGCTGTCGACGCTCAACCGCGACGTCAAGCCGACGAGCGGCCGCATTTTGGTCGCTGGCCAGGACCTCATGAAGATCAAGAACCGCAAGGTTCCGTTCTTGCGTCGCCAGATCGGTGCCGTGTTCCAGGACTTTAAGCTCCTGCCGCAGAAGACCGCCTACGAAAACGTGGCGTTTGCCCTGCAGTGCATCGGCAAGCCCAAGGGCGTCATTCGCAGCCAGGTGCCCGAGGTGCTTCGCCTGGTCGGTCTGGCCGATCAGATGGACTCTCTGCCCGATCAGCTGTCCGGTGGCGAGCAGCAGCGCGTCGCCGTTGCCCGCGCTATGGTCAACCGTCCGCCGCTGCTTATCTGCGACGAGCCCACGGGCAACCTCGACCCGGCGATTTCGCTGGGCATTATGAAGCTGCTCGAGCGCATTAACCGTACCGGCACCACCGTGATCGTCGCCACGCACGACCGCGAGATGGTCGATAGCATGCACCGTCGCGTGATCGCCCTCGAGGGCGGCCACGTAATCCGCGACCAGGAGAGGGGAGGTTACGGCAACTATGGCACCAACTAACGTGGGCTATTCGCTCAAAGAGGCTATCAGCCACTTCTTCCGTAACTGGACCACCTCGCTCGGCGCCGTCATCACGATTTTCCTTTCGCTGTTTATCATCGGCCTGTTCATTATGGGTTCCGCGATGCTGAACTCCGTGATCGGCACCGTCGAGGATCAGGTTGTCATCAACGCCTTTATTAGCGATGATGCCGATCAGGCAGACGTCCAGGCCTTTGAGGCCGAGCTCAAGACGTGGAGCAACGTCAAGTCCGTGACCTATAAGGACAAGGACGACGCGCTGGCCGAGTACACGAGCAAGATGTCGGGCAACGCCGACGCCACCATGAGCGCGCTCGACGGCCAGAACCCGCTTCCCGCCTCGTTTGCGATTGAGATGGACGATCCGTCTCAGGTCGAGAGCACGGCCAAGAAGCTTAAGAAGAACGCCGACTTCCAGAAGATCGCGGACGACGGCGACGTCAACGCGAGCGTGCTGTATGGCCAGG
>USNX01000196.1 GCA_900556205.1 uncultured Collinsella sp. | reverse complement strand
CCCTTCACCTACTCCATCTCTGCCGGCATTGGCCTGGGCTTTATCGCCTACGTGATCGTCGCGCTCTTTAAGGGCGAGGCCTCCAAGATCAAGCCGCTCATGTGGATCGCAGCCCTTGCCTTCCTCGTCTACTTCTTCGTGGCGTAGCGGCATAGTCTGCCAAAGCAAAACAACAAGGCGCGGAGTCGCATCGAGCGGCTCCGCGCTTTTCTTTTAGCGTCTGCCCCCGTGCCAGCGTGCGACAATTGAGGCTGTCAATATCACAACACCGAGAGAAGCCTGCCTTGGAAGCGCATCATAAGCAGATAACCGTTTATTCAGAGTGTGTGGAAGGCGCGCCCGTCATCTACCTCCCCGTGGTTATGGGCGACGGTAGTGAAGTCTACGAGCGCTGCCGAGAGCTCGACTGCCCGCCATTCACCCTTGTCGCCATTGGAGGGCTCGATTGGAATCGCGAGCTGAGCCCCTGGGAATGTGAGGGAACTATACGAGATGCCGAGCCCTTTGGTGGACAGGCTGCTGGTTTTCTTGACGAGTTGTTGAAGCAGATAATCCCAGAGGCCGAATCATCACTTCCCTGCCCGCCCACCTGGCGCGGCATTGCCGGCTACTCGTTGGCGGGTCTTTTTTCACTGTGGGCACTTTGGCAAACAGATGTTTTTGAGCGCGCAGCAAGTGCATCGGGGTCGCTGTGGTTCCCCGGCTTTATCGACTACGCGCGCGAGCGCACGATGACAGCCACGCCCGACGCCGCCTATCTGTCGCTCGGTAAAAAGGAAACCAAGACTCCCAACCGCATGATGCGGCGCGTACTCGACGATACGCGTGCGATGGAAGAGCTGTTTATAGAGCGTGACATTCCAACAACGCTGGAGCTCAACCCCGGCAACCACTTTGCTCAAACTGACCTGCGCATGGCGCGCGGCATCCACTGGATACTGACGCATTAAAAATGGCGTCCACGCGTACATACGCATGGACGCCATTTTTAATTTGGCTGAACGCAGCTACTATTCAGCAGTCTCCTCAAGCTCGGAAGTATCGAACTCAAAGTCATTACCGGGCAGGATGGCGTTGAGCACAATGCCCACCAGCGAGCCCACGGCAAGGCCCGAAAGCGAAATCGTCACGCCGCCCAGCTCCAGCACGATGGCACCGGCGGTACTGTAGGCAATGCCGAGCGAGAGCACGAGCACCAGAGCCGCAACCAGCACATTGCGGTTGTTCTGGAAATCGACCTGGTTTTCGATAAGGTTGCGAACGCCCACGGCACTGATCATGCCGTAGAGCACGAGCGACACGCCGCCGATAACGCACGCCGGCATAGCAGCGATTACAGCAGCAAACTTGGGGCAGAACGAAAGCACGATGGCGCAGCAGGCGGCAATGCGAATCACACGCGGGTCGAACACACGCGTAAGCGCAAGCACACCGGTGTTCTCGCCATACGTAGTGTTGGCCGGAGCGCCAAAGAGCGAAGCCAGAATCGTGGCAAGGCCGTCGCCGAGCAACGTGCGATGCAGACCAGGATCGGCGATGTAGTTACGCTCGCAAGTGGAGCCAATGGCGGAGATATCGCCAATGTGCTCAATCATGGTCGCAAAGGCCAGCGGCATGATGGTGATGATAACCGTCGTGGCAAGACCGCCATCGAACTGCGGGCCAAAGAGCGCAAACACGGTGTTGTCCCACACGATGGGCAGACCGACCCACGGAGCGGCGGCAACGCCCGAAAAATCAACCTCGCCCAGCACCGCCGCGACAGCATAGCTCACCACAACGCCCAGCAAAATCGGCACGATCTTGACCATGCCGCGGCCCCAGATGTTGCAGATGACGATCACGGCCACAGCGATAACGGCGACAAGCCAGTTGGTCTGGCAGTTGGCAATGGCAGAGCTCGCCAGGATCAGGCCGATGGAAATGACGATGGGACCGGTCACCACCGGCGGAAAGAAGCGCATGACACGCTTGGCGCCAAATGCGCGGAACAGCGCCGCCAGCACCGGATAGAGCAGGCCGGCGCAGGCAACGCCCAGGCAGGCGTAGGGCAAAAGCTCGGCCTCGCCGTTGGGTGCAATGGCGGCATAACCCGCGATAAAGGCAAACGACGAGCCCAGAAACGCGGGCACCTTACCGCGCGATAGAAAATGAAACAGCAGCGTGCCGATGCCGGCGAACAGAAGCGTCGCCGAAACGGAAAGGCCGGTGAGCACGGGCACGAGCACCGTGGCTCCGAACATCGCAAACATGTGTTGCAAACCCAACACGAACATGCGCGGGCGGCCGAGCGATGATGCATCGTAGATGGCATCGGTGACGGCGGGCGTCGAGGATTGGGACATGGAAGTCCTTTCATAATGGAAGGGCGATCAGGCATATCGGATAACCTGCCCGAACGATACGATCCGAACCATTGTACGTGATACGCCATGTCTCGCACGCGCCGTCACCTGCAAGCGGTAGCGTTACTTCCAAACGCGCTCGACAATGCGCTTGACCAGCGCGATCTTTGCCCACTGTTCGTCCTCGGTCAGTTTGTTGCCAATCTCGCAGCTGGCAAAGCCGCACTGGGGCGACAGGTACAGGTTCTCGAGCGGCACATACTTTGCGGCCTCTTGGATACGTTCGACGATAACGTCCTCGTCCTCAAGCTCAGCCGCCTTTGTAGTGACCAGTCCCAGCACCACCTTCTTGCCGGGGGCGACATACTTGAGCGGCTCAAAGCCACCGGCGCGCGGCGTATCGAACTCAAGGTAGAACGCGTCGACATCCTCGTGCGCAAACAGGTACGGTGCAATGGGATCGTAACCACCCTCGAAGGCATACGTGGAGTGATAGTTGCCGCGGCACACATGCGTGTTGATAACCAGATCGTCGGGCTTGCCCGCGATGGCAGCATTGTTGAGCGCCACGCCCAGCTCGCTCACCTTTTGCAGGTCAACCGGGCTCATGCCAGTCTTGGACACAAAGTCCGTATCGCAATAGATGCCCCAGGTGCAGTCATCAAATTGGATGTTGCGGCAGCCCGCGGCATACAGGTCGGCGATCACCGTGCGATAAGCGGCTGCAATGGCGTCGGCAAGTTCCTCATCGGTCTTGTAGACGGCGCGCAGACTCTCCTGCTGTCCATCGCGGCGGTCGAGCGTAACCTCCGAG
>USNX01000195.1 GCA_900556205.1 uncultured Collinsella sp. | reverse complement strand
CGCTGCTGCTGACCGCCCGAAAGCGCATAGGCGCTCTTGTCGAGCTTGTCCTTGACCTCGTCCCACAGCGCCGCGCCGCGCAGGCTCTCCTCGACCATGCGGTCGAGTTCGTCGCGGTCGGTGATGCCGTGGCGCCTAGGCGCAAACGTGATGTTGTCGCGAATGGACTTGCGAAACGGGTTGGGCTGCTGGAACACCATGCCAATGGAGCGACGCAACTCGTAGGTGTTCTCGGTCTTGGTGTTCACGTTGCGCCCGCGATAGTTGATCTCGCCCTCCACGCGGCAGCCGCGAATCTCGCGATTCATAAGGTTGAGGCTACGCAAGAAGGTCGACTTACCGCAGCCCGAAGGCCCGATGAGCGCCGTGATCTCGCCCTTGTGAAAGTCGAGCGACGTATCGTGCAGCGCATGGTGGTCGCCATAGTACACGTTGACGTCCTTGGCGGAGAGCATGACCTCGTCGCTCACGGCCTTGCCGCTCACACGCATGCGCCTCTCGCTCTCCCCCACGCTCGACAGGAAGTCTTGGGTCTCGGACGATGCCGCTTCGGTTGCGGGCATTGCATTCATCTCGCTCATTCGGCCGTCATCTTCCTTGCCAGTTGCTTGCCCACAATACGGGCGGCTACGTTAAACAGCAGTACGCAAATCATCAGCAGCGCCGCGGTGCCCCAAACGATCTGCTGGGCCTCGGGGCTGCCCTCGCCATAGATCTTGTAGATGTGCACGGCGAGCGACTCGCCGGGGCGGAACACGTTCCAGGCGCAGGTGGAACTCAACAGGTTAAAGCTCAAAAAGTTCAGGCGAACCGGCGAGCTCATGCCCGAGGTAAAGAGCAGTGCTGCGGCCTCGCCAAACACACGGCCGGCCGAAAGCACGATGCCGGTCACGATGGCGGGCATGGCCTCGGGGATTAGGATGTGCAGCGTGGCCTCCCAGCGGGTGAGGCCCATGGCCAGGCACGCATCGCGCTGGGCCTGCGGCACGTCCTCGAGCGCCTGCTGGATCACGCGCACCAGAATGGGGATATTGAACATGGTGAGCGCGATGGCGCCGGAGATGATGGAGTACTTCCAGCCCAGCTGCACCGAGAACACCAGAAAACCGAACATGCCGACGACGATGGAAGGCAGCGAGGACAAGGTCTCGATGGCGGTAGAGGCGATGTCGCGGATAGGGCCGTTCGGCGCGTACTCAACCAGGAAGACCGCTCCGCCTAGGCTGATGGGCACCGAGATGATCAGGGTGATCAGCAGCAGATAGAACGAGTCGAACAGCTGGTAGAGCACGCCGCCCTGGGTTCCGTTGGCGCGCGCGGGCTGCGTGAGAAAGCCCGGCTGGAACAGCGTCGAGATGCCCTCGAACAAGATGTAGGCCACCATGGAGATGACGATGAGCATGACGATGGCGACAATCGCCGTCAGCACACCCGTGGCGATGCGGTCCTGCTTTTGGACACGCCCGAGTCTCGCCTCGTCGATATGGATGCGCGTGCTAGCCATGAGCCTTCGCCCCCTTGTGGCCGATAAGGTGGATGATCAGGATGAAGATGAGGCTCATGCCCATCAGCAGCAGACCGAGCGCCCACAGGACATCGTCCTGGGCCGAGCCCTCGGCATAGACCGCCATGGACGTGGTGAGCGTGGTGGTAATGGTCGAGGCCGGCGACAGCAGCGACGTCGGCATAGCCTCGATGCCGCCGATAACCATGCGCACGGCGAGCGTTTCGCCAAAGGCGCGGGTCATGCCAAGGATGACCGCGGTCATGAGCGAGGGCATGGCGCTCGTGAGCACCACGTGCCAGATGGTCTGCCAGCGGGTGTAGCCCAGCGCGAGCGAGCCCTGACGGTAGCTGTCGGGCACGGCGCGCAGGCCATCGACCGAAAGCGTGGTCATCGTCGGCAAAATCATGACGGCCAGCACGATGGCGCCGGGCAAGATGCCCAGACCCGTGCTCACGTGGAAAACGCTCTTCATAAGGCCGACGACCACGTGAAAGCCGATCAGGCCAAAGACGACCGAGGGAATGCCGGTCAGAAGCTCAATAAGCGGCTGAAAGGCCTTGGAACCAAACTTAGGGCTAATCTCGACCGCAAAGATGGCGGAGCCGATGGCGATTGGCAGCGCGATGAGCGTGGAGAGCACCATGACCGCAAACGAGGTGACGATCAGGGGCAGGGCGCCGGTATAGGGCAGACCGTTTTCGGCCGTGTTGGCCAGGTCCCACTTGGTGCCGGTGAAAAACTCGACGACCGAGACGCCGTCCTTGACAAAAGCCGAGAGGCCCTTTTGGGCGACCATAAAGATGAGCGCGGCAACGACAAGCGTCACGAGCGCTACGCACGCACCCGTGACGCCCAGGCCCACGTTCTCAAGGTCGCGCTTTGGCAGCTGTTTTGCCATTGCAAACCTTTCCGGGGGCGATTACTTATTGAGCGGAGACCTTGCCGCTGGCGTCCTTGACGACCTTCATGGCAGAGACGGGGATAAAGCCCTGTTCCTCGACGAGCTTGCCCTGGACGTCGTTGGAAAGCATGAACTCCAGGAAGGCCTTGGTGGCCTCGTCGGCGTCCTTAGCGCAGTACATGTGCTCGGTAGCCCAGATCTTGAAGGAGTCGTCGGTGACGTTTGCGCTCTTGGGCTCCACGCCCTCGACCTTGATGGCGTTGAACCTGGAGTCGTCGAAGTGCGAGAAGTCGAGGTAGGAGATGGCGTTGTCGGTGCTGCCCATCTGAGTCTGGACATCGCCGGACTTATCGAGCTCGGCATCGCCCTTAAAGTCGACGGCCTCGTCGCCAAAGACGGCGGCCTCGAAGGTGGCGCGGGTGCCGGAGCCGGCCTTGCGGTTGAGAACGACGATCTTGGCGTCGTCGCCGCCGACCTCCTTCCAGTTGGTAATCTGACCGGAGAAGATACCCTTGAGCTGCTCGAGGGACAGGTCGTCGACCTTGACGTTCTTGGAGACGACGGGGCCCATGCCCACGACGGCGACCTCGTGGTCGACGAGGTTCTTGACCTGATCGGCCTCAAGCTTGGTCTCGGCGAAGACGTCGGAGTTACCGATGGTGACGGTGCCGGCGGCGACTGCGGTCAGACCCTTGCCCGAACCGTTGCCCGAGCCGGAGACGGAAACGTCCGGATTGGCGTCCATGAACTTCTCGGCAGCGGCCTCGACGAGAGCCTGGAACGAAGAGGCACCGTCATAGG
>USNX01000194.1 GCA_900556205.1 uncultured Collinsella sp. | reverse complement strand
GGTCGACGTAACCGGTCGAGGGGCACCACAACGCGCATGTTGCGTCGGCGCTGGCACGCGGTTCCAGCTCGCGGATACGCTTGGGGCCAATGATCGCCAGCTCGGGCACGCCGTTGGCAAGGCCATTCTGGCGCAGCTTCTCCAGGTGCGCTCGGTCTTCGTCGTTGAAGCCCAGTACCATCGACCCGGTGCGGCGGAACAAAAATCCCAGCTCCTGGGCCCAGGTGCCATACAGCTCGCAACCGCGGGCGTTGACCTGCGCCTTTACGGTGCCCGGCGCCGGATCGTAGCCGGCGTGCACCAGGCCGCCGTTGGCCTTCGACGCGCCCAGCGCGATATCGTTGGCCGCTTCGACCACGCAAATGGACAAGTCATAGCGCGCGAGCTGCTGCGCGATGGCACACCCGGTGATGCCCGCGCCCACAATTGCGATATCAAACGTTTCCGTCACAGTGCCTCCCAGAAGAGTTGACAGGCTGTCAATAGGACTATCCTACGGTCTGCACGCCCCCAGCGCAGCGGCAATGCGGCGAACAGCCCCGCTGCATCCGCCAACGGCAGTCGAAGGTGCTCCGTGTTGTCGATGGCCTCGTCTGTCACCTTCGGTTTCGGAAGTTTGTCTCGTTCTGTAACAGTAAGCAGAAGAACTGGGTTCTAGATGTTATAGATCGAGATGTTTGCCAGATGGGTCTTCTGTTTGTCTTGATTTGTAACAGTAAGAGGGGAAAATCGGTCCTATGTGTTACAGATTTAGATGAACCTATCAGTCGGTTTCGAATGTCTAAATCTGTAACGGTAAAACCTGTATTTACCGAGTTGTTGTTACAGATTGAGATTTAAGTCGGGGAGGGACCCCTGTGTCTCGATCTGTAACACCTAGACCCGAATTTGCCGAGTAACTGTTACAGATTGAGATGTTTGTGTCCGCACCGGTCTCGCTTGCAACCGTAGTCCTATATAAACAAACCCCGTGGTAAACTAGACCATACTGTAAATAATCCGAAAGGTACCCCTAATGTCCAAGTACATCTCCGAGCTCATGTCGCCGCAGCTTATGGGCGTCATCTATGCCTTCATCGGCTTTATCATCGCCCTGTATGTGCTGTCGGTCGTCTATGTGTTCATCGACGCTCGTCGCCGCGGCGCCAGCGCCTACGTGGCATGGGGCATCATCGCCCTTATCCCGTTTGTTGGCCTCATCGCCTACCTGGTCCTGCGTCCGCACTCCTACGCGGCCGACCGCGAGGAGCAGGAGCTGGACATGGCCCTGCGCGAGCGTCAGCTTGCCCAGTACGGCACCTGCCCGCAGTGCGGCGCCCCCATCGAGAAGGACTTTGTCGTGTGCCCGGTGTGCGATACCCAGGTTCGCAACGTGTGCCCCAGCTGCCATCGCCCGCTCGACGCGCACTGGAAGGTCTGTCCTTACTGCCGAACTCGCATCCAGTAACGCATTCATCGCCGGGCCGGCCGTGAGCCACGGACACCGCGTGTCACGCGCTAGCCACATACGCGTCCCACAGCCCCGCCCCCACACGATGAAGCATGCGTAGAAAATCGCCCGCCGTGCCATTAAGGTGCGGCGGGCGCTTGTATACCAAGGCAACCTGCCTATAATGATGCAAGTCAAAAACGCCGAGCGCATCGCACGCACTTGCATCAGGCATCCGAGAGGAGAAAACATACCCATGAAGGCACTCTACAATGACGGTTCGGTGGCCGAGCTCCCGCAGGACGAGGTCACGCACGTCATCCGCCACTCCGCCGCACACATCATGGCGCAGGCCATCAAGCGCCTGTACCCCCAGGCCGACTTTGCCTACGGCCCCGCGACCGACAACGGCTTCTACTACGACGTCGACCTGCCCGAGGGCGTCAAGATCAGCGAGGAAGACTTCCCCGCGATCGAGGCCGAGATGAAGAAGATCGTCAAGGAGAACCTCAAGTTTTCCGTGTACGAGAAGCCCCGCGCCGAGGCCATCGCCCTTATGGAGGAGCGCGGCGAGAAGTACAAGGTCGAGCACATCGGCGACCTGGACGACGACGCCCGCATCACCTTCTACCAGCAGGGCGACTACATCGACATGTGCGTCGGACCCCACATCTGCTACACCAAGGCTCTGAAGGCCTTTAAGCTCACCGGCGTCTCGGGCGCTTACTGGAAGGGCGACAAGGACAACAAGATGCTCACCCGCATCAACGGCGTCGCCTTTGCCACCAAGGAAGAGCTCGACGAGCACATGCACATGCTGGAGGAGGCCAAGAAGCGCGACCACCGCAAGATCGGCCGCGAGATGGACCTCTTTATGATGCGCGACGAGGCCCCCGGCTTCCCGTTCTTCCTGCCCAACGGCATGATCCTTAAGAACACGCTGCTGGACTACTGGCGCGAGATTCACCACAAGGCCGGCTACGTGGAGATCTCCACGCCGCTCATCATGAACAAGCAGCTGTGGAAGACTTCGGGCCACTGGGACCACTACAAGGACAACATGTACTCCACCGTCATTGACGACGAAGAGTACTGCATTAAGCCCATGAACTGCCCGGGCGGCGTGGTGGTGTACGCCTCCAAGCCGCACTCCTACCGCGAGCTGCCCATCCGCGCCGGCGAGATTGGCCTGGTGCATCGCCACGAGCTGCGCGGCGCCCTGCACGGCCTGTTCCGCGTGCGCTGCTTTAACCAGGACGACGCCCACCTGTTTGTGCGTCCCGACCAGCTGACCGACGAGATCGTGGGCGTGGTCAACCTCATCGACTCCGTGTACCAGAAGTTTGGCTTTAAGTACCACGTTGAGCTTTCCACCCGTCCCGAGGACTCCATGGGCTCGGACGAGGACTGGGCTCGCGCCGAGGAGGGCCTGCGCACTGCTCTGGAGCAGCTGCATATGGACTACGAGGTCAACGAGGGCGACGGCGCCTTCTACGGCCCCAAGATCGACTTCCACCTGGAGGATTCGCTCGGTCGTACCTGGCAGTGCGGCACCGTCCAGCTCGACTTCCAGATGCCGCTCAACTTTGACCTGGAGTACGTGGACGCCGACGGCACCAAGAAGCGCCCCATTATGCTGCATCGCGTGTGCTTTGGCTCCATCGAGCGCTTTATCGGTATTCTGATTGAGCACTTTGCGGGCAAGTTCCCCACCTGGCTGGCTCCCGTGCAGGTCAAGGTGCTGCCCGTGTCCGAAAAGACCCTGGACTACGCTCAGGATG
>USNX01000193.1 GCA_900556205.1 uncultured Collinsella sp. | reverse complement strand
TGCCGCGCTTTTGCGGCTTGCGGTTGGAGCCGCGAGCAGGCTGTTTCACGACCTCGGCGATAGCCTCGGCCTTGGTGAGCTGTTCCTCGGGCTTGGGGTCCAAGATTTGCTCGACCTTATTGCCCACAGCGCGCGGGGCAACCTTGCCGGCGCCGACGGCGGCAAACAGGTCCTCGAGCTGCTTGAAGTTAAACTGCTCCGCTACGGCGTTGAGCGCACGCGTCGAACGCGGCGTAGAAATGCCATAGCCACGCTTCCGCAGGTCCTTGGCCAGCATATCGCGGCCGGCAGCAGCGTCGTCATCCTTGGTCGCAGCGGCAAAATAGCGGCGGATCTTTGACTTGGCGGAAGGCGTCTTAACGATCTTGAGCCAATCACGCGACGGCTTGGAACTCTTGTTAGTCAGGATCTCGACACGGTCACCTGTCTTAATCTCGTGCGTGAGCGGAGCCACCGCACCGTTGATTTTGGCGCCGACGCAATGGTTTCCCACCTCGGTGTGAACGGCATAGGCAAAGTCGAGCGGCGTGGAGCCGGCACGAAGCGCCATGACCTCGCCCTTGGGCGTAAAGACGAAGATCTCCTGATCGAAGAGGTCGACCTTCAGCGAATGCAGGTATTCCTTGGCGTCGGTGATCTCATCAGACGCAGCCCAATCGAGCGAATGCTTGAGCCAGTTGATCTGGTCGTCCAAACGTTGAGCGTCATTGGTCTTGGAAGCAGACGATCCGCCCGACTTCTTGTATAGCCAGTGGGCGGCAATGCCGTACTCGGCCTGCTCATGCATCTCGTAGGTTCGAATCTGAATCTCGAGCGGACGGGCCGTGGGGCCGATGACCGTCGTGTGGAGCGACTGGTAGTTATTGACCTTGGGCATGGCGATATAGTCTTTAAAGCGACCGGGCATGGGGTGCCACAGCGTATGCACCGCGCCGAGCGTGGAGTAGCAATCGCGCACCGAATGCGTGATGACACGCAGTGCCACCAGGTCGTAGATCTCGGAGAATTCCTTGCCCTTGCGCTTCATCTTTTGGTAGATGGACCAATAGTGCTTGGAACGGCCGTTAATCTGGAAGTCCTCCAGGCCAATGCGGTTGAGTTCGTCGGTGAGTGTCTTGATGGTCTCGGCCAGATAGCGCTCACGGACCTCGCGCGACTCCGCCACCATGCGCGCGATGCGCTGGTAGGCGTCGGGTTCAAGGTAGAAGAAGGACAGGTCCTCGAGCTCCCATTTAATGGAGCTCATGCCCAGACGGTCGGCCAGGGGCGCATACACGTCCATGGTCTCGCGAGCCTTAAACAGGCGACGATCCTCGCGCAGGGCTGCCAGCGTTCGCATGTTGTGCAGACGGTCGGCAAGTTTAACGATGATGACGCGAATGTCCTTGGACATGGCGAGGAACATCTTGCGCAGCGTGAGCGCCTGCTTCTCGTCCATGCTGTCAACTTCGATGTTGGTGAGCTTGGTCACGCCATCGACGAGCTCGGCCACCGTATCGCCAAACAGGCCGGAAACATCGGCGAGCGAGGTCTCGGTATCCTCGACGGTATCGTGCAGCAGTGCGGCGCACACCACATCGCAGTCCATCTTGAGATCGGCCAAAATGATGGCAACCTCGACGGGATGGTTAATGTACATCTCGCCCGAGCGGCGCTTTTGGTTGCAGTGCTTCTCGGCGGCAAAGCAGTAGGCTTGCTCCACCTTAGAAAAGTCGTCCTCATTCATATATTTGAGGCACAGGCGCTCCAGCTTGTCGTAGCTGTCCGCCATAATCTCGGGCGGCAGCTCATCGGCATGCTTATAGTGCTCCATCTCCGAAAACGGCTGGAGGGTGGAATCATGGGCGGTACGGGCTGCGGCATCCATCGAGGTCCCCTTCCCCTAGGCCCGCGGTACGATCGGGCGGTTAACTTTGGCTAGCATATCAGAAGCGCACGAATCGAGCGCCCAGCTCCGGAAAGCCGAGAACTCCATGCGCGAGCGCAAGCCCTCCAAATAGCGAATTGACCTGCTCAATTGCACGCGGCCGGGGTTTTCGGCCATCGCGATACGACGAGTGTCGTCAAACCCCGAAACTCGACAGAAACCAAGCTCTTCGAAGATTCCCAGGCCGCTTTCCACCGAACGCTCGTCGACCGGCGTGCGAGCATCGATGGCAAGGCACATCTGCGCGATGTCGATATCGCTCGCGCTAAAGGAATCGTCCCCCGTCTTGCCGCGGTTGGAGCGCCACATGGTCTGCAGCGCGCGATAGAGCGTGACGAGCTCGTCGCGCTCGGGCGCATAGCAGTCGAGCAGGCGCTCGTTAATGCGGGCGTCGCGCGACGAATAGAGCAGATGGATCACGGCGGGCTGGCCATCGCGACCGGCGCGGCCGCTCATCTGGTTAAACTCAATGCCGCCAAACGGCATGTGATAGAGCACGACATGGCGGATATCGGGCAGGTTGACGCCCTCGCCAAAGGCAGATGTCGAGACGATGCAGCTGAGGCTTCCGTCTCGGAATGCTTCCTCCACGCGACGGCGATCAGAACGCGCAAGCCCCGCGTTATAGAACGCGATATGGGTTGCGCAATCGGGCACACGCTTGCGCAACGTCTTGGCGAGCGCCACGGACTGGTCGCGCGAATTGACGTAGATGACGGTCTTTTCCCCCGTCGCCACGATTGACACCAGGCGGTTCTCGCGGCTCGCAAGATCTCGGTCATCCTCGAGCTGCAAGTTCTCGCGCACCGTCTCGTCGACCACCGTGCGGGTAATCGGTAGTACGCGGGCGAGCTCGGCCACAACCGGAGCCGTTGCGGTGGCCGTCGCAGCCATAACGACCGGGTCGCCCAAGGCTTTGAGGATATCGGGCATGTCGAGATAGGCGCTGCGGTCGCCGCCCTTGGCAAGACCGGCATGATGCGCCTCATCGATAACGACAAAACCGATGCGCCCCGAACGCGCAAAGCGGTCGCGGTGAATGGACAGGAACTCGGGCGTCGTGAGCACGATGCCGGTGCGGCCCGAAGCCAAGCCGGCAAACACGTCATCGCGCGCCGCCTCCACGGTCTCGCCGGTCAGCACGCCCACGCCAATGCCGAGCGCGGCCATCGTCGATGAGAGATGATAAGCCTGGTCGGCAACGAGCGCACGCAGCGGATAGACAAAGATGCTCGCCCGCCCACGAAGGACCGCCTCGCGCGCGGCGTGCACATGGAAGATGAG
>USNX01000192.1 GCA_900556205.1 uncultured Collinsella sp. | reverse complement strand
CTATGCGATTATGGCTATGGTCGAGGACGGCCTGGGCGTTAGCATTCTTCCCGCGCTCATCTTGCGTCGCTGTCAGTTCGATGTTGCCGTGCGTCCGCTCGAGGGACATCCTCATCGGCAGATCAATACGATATATCGAACGGCCGATGTTTCGCTTGCCGCCGCCCGTTTCCTCGAATACCTCTAAACGTGTGCGCGTCATTGCCCACTTTGGGCAAATCTCAGAGTCCGGTGCATTTTCTTATGAAATTGAACTTTCGAATGAGGTGCCGCGTTATACTGCTGCCTAAATTGAACCTTGGTTCAATTCGTATTCTATAAATTGAACTTTGCCAGCAA
Organism: uncultured Collinsella sp.; assembly: GCA_900556205.1. Classification (GTDB taxonomy): domain Bacteria; phylum Actinomycetota; class Coriobacteriia; order Coriobacteriales; family Coriobacteriaceae; genus Collinsella. The sequence goes on along the minus strand of USNX01000192.1, from coordinate 2,877 downwards.
GGAGGTTCTAGTGGCCCAAGAGACGTTTAGCGATCACCTGCGACAGACTATGTCCGATCGCGACGTTCGCCAGTCGGACGTAATCCGCGCATCGGAGATGCTCGGCAAAAAACTCGGCAAGAGTCAGATGAGCCAATATGTGAGCGGCAAGACGATTCCGCGGCGCGATGTGGCTGAGCTGCTCGCCCGTATTTTGGAGGTCGATGTTACCTGGCTGCTTGCCGGCGACGCCGATCAAGGCGAGGCATCATCACCCCGCAACGATTCCAAGCCCGAACCCCATCCCTCAGCTCAAATTGCAAGGAGCACCACCATGCGTACTTTTTCTAAATCCACCAAGCTCGATAACGTCCTGTATGACGTGCGCGGTCCCGTCGTCGACGAGGCTGCCCGTATGGAGGACGAGGGCGAGCGCATCCTCAAGCTCAATATCGGCAACCCGGCGCCCTTCGGTTTCCGCACGCCCGACGAGGTCATCAAGGACATGCGCCAGCAGCTGCCCGACTGCGAAGGCTATTCCAACTCGCGCGGCCTGTTCTCCGCGCGCAAGGCGATCATGCAGTATTCGCAGATCAAGGGCCTGCCCAACGTTCAGATGGAGCATATCTACACGGGCAACGGCGTGTCCGAGCTCATTCAGCTTTCGATGAACGCGCTGCTCGACAATGGCGACGAGATTCTGATCCCCAGCCCCGACTATCCGCTCTGGACGGCGTGCGCAACCCTTGCCGGCGGTCATCCCGTACACTATCTGTGCGATGAGCAGGCGGATTGGTATCCCGACCTGGAGGATATGGAGTCCAAGATCACGAGCGCGACCAAGGCCCTCGTCATCATCAACCCTAACAACCCCACGGGTTCCGTCTATCCGCGCGAGGTGCTCGAGGGCATCGTCGAGATTGCACGCAGGCATCAGCTGATGATCTTTGCCGATGAGATCTACGACCGCCTGTGCATGGACGGCTACGAGCACGTCTCGATTGCCTCGCTCGCCCCCGACCTGCCCTGCGTTACCTTTAGCGGTCTGTCCAAGTCGCACATGATTGCGGGCTATCGTATTGGCTGGATGGTGCTTTCGGGCAACCAGCGCTGCATGAGCGACTTCATCATGGGCATCAACATGCTCTCCAACATGCGCCTGTGCTCCAACGTGCCGGCTCAGTCGATCGTTCAGACGGCACTCGGTGGCCATCAGTCCGTTAACGACTACATCCGTCCCGGCGGCCGTGTCTACGAGCAGCGCAACTTTGTGTATGAGGCGCTCAGCAAGATTGACGGCATCTCGGTGGTTAAGCCGCGCGCGGCGTTCTACATCTTCCCCAAGATGGATGTGAAGAAGTTCAACATCACCGATGACGAGCAGTTCGCCCTTGACCTGCTGCACGAGAAGAAGATCCTGATCACGCGCGGCGGCGGCTTCAACTGGGTTGAGCCCGACCACTTCCGTATCGTGTACCTGCCGCGCATGGAAGTGCTCAAAGAGTCCCTTGAAGACCTCGCCGACTTCTTTGACCATTACCGCCAGAGCTAATTAGTTCCGCCGTTCTACCGAACGGCGGACCACTTGACGCTGCGCGAGCCGCATTCACGCCAATCTGACGTTCAATTTCGAGGGCGCGACCAGAAGGTCAGCGCCCTCTCATTTCACGTCACCTTGGCGCAAATGCGGCTCGCTCGCTGTCGTGTGCTCAATCTGCATCGTTACCCTGGCTGTCTAAATAACAATCCCGTTGCAGTGGTCGATTTCGTGCTGGATGATCTCGGCGGTGTAGCCCGAGAAGTTTTTGATGCGGTGGACGAAGTTCTCGTCCAAATACTCAACCTTAATGCGGCGATAGCGGGTACAGGGACGCTCACCGATTAGCGAGAGGCATCCTTCGCTTGTCTGATAGGCGTTGACCTGCTCAAGAATTTGAGGGTTGTACATCAGGAGCGCCCTGTTTCCGTCCTTTACGCAGATGATGCGTTTGCGCACGCCGATCATGTTGGCGGCGAGGCCCACGCACTCGTGCTCATGCTCGTGGAGCGTATCTAGGAGGTCCTGCCCGGTTGCGGTGTCGTCGGGCCCCGCGTCTTCGGAAGGTAGGCGCAAAAAGAACTCGGATTTCATGATGGGCTTAATCATGGCGGGCTCCTTAAGGTGGACACGTTTGGTTCAGGCCATCATACCGCGACATGTCGCATTAATGTGTGCACATAGATTCTGCAGCTAGATTGGATGGCGACACCATAAACTAATGGACGTTTTGCCGAGAGGCATGAATGTATAAAGCGCAAAGAGTGCGCGACGGGCCCCGCGAATGGGGCGATGATGCCCGAGAGGGCCAAGAAGGAGTCTCATGTCCGAGAACGAAGAGATCATGAACGAGACCGAGAACGAGACCGTGGCTGCCGAGGTTGAGGCGGTCGAGACCGTGGAGACCGAAGCTGCCGAGGTTGAGGCTGCTGACGAGGTTTCCGCCGAGGAGGAGGCCGAGGTTGTCGAGGCCGCCGTTGATTACGATGACGAAGAGCTGATGGACAAGATGCAGAAGGCCGCCCGCCTGCTGCGTAGCCGTCGCTTTGCTATTTCCAAGGAGGAGGAGGCCAAGGCCGAGCGCATGGCGAACATCGAGCGCGCCATCAAGCTTCTTGACCTCAAGCCCAAGATGGAGCAGAAGGAAATGTCCGACCTGCTGGGCATGCGCCTTCGTGAGCTCGATGGCCTGATGGCCGAGGCCGAGGCCGCCGATCTGGTCGGCCGCATCGACGACGCCGAGGGCGATATGCGCAAGATCGTCGTCTTCGCTGCCGAGGATGCCGCTGAGGGCCTGGTCGAGCTTGCCAACAAGAAGGAGAAGCTTCTGCCCGAGCTTTCTTACGAGGAGGCCACCGATC
>USNX01000191.1 GCA_900556205.1 uncultured Collinsella sp. | reverse complement strand
GCCATAAGCTTCATCTCGAGCTCGATCCAGTGCTCCTCGGCCGGCTCGCCGAGCTGGGCAAAGGCCGGAGCGCGACGCACCGACGTCACAAAGTGGGTATTGCCCAGACCGCCGGCGCCACCGGGCGCCACGACGACGCGCTCGCCGTCGTGCACCAGATCGGCAATCTCGAACATCGGGGTCTGCGTCTCGGGATCGAGCTCGCGTACCACGGTGCCCATGGGGACCTTGAGAATCAGGTCCTCGCCGCTTTTGCCGTTGCGACGAGCACCCTGGCCGTGCGTGCCGCGCTCGGCACGGAAGTGATGCTTAAAGCGATAATCAATCAGCGAAGACAGCTGAGCATCGGCCTGGATGACGACGTTGCCGCCACGACCGCCGTCGCCGCCATCGGGGCCGCCCTTGGGAACAAATGCCTCGCGCCTAAACGACATGCATCCGGCTCCGCCGTCGCCGCCGCAAACGTTAATGCGGCTGATATCGGTGAACTGTGACAACAGAATCGCCTCCTACAAAAAAGAGGGAGACCCTTGAATCCTAAAACTCAAGTGCCTCCCACATATGTGCTCTATGAAGGGTGGATTACGCGTTCGCGAGCGGGCGTACGCTGACCCTGTGCTTGATACCCTTGTGGAACTCAACGGTACCGTCGACCAGCGCGAACAGCGTGTCGTCCTTGCCACGGCCAACGTTCTCACCCGGGTGGATGTGCGTGCCGTGCTGACGGACGAGAATCGTGCCCGTGGTTACCGTCTGGCCGGCATAGCGCTTCGTGCCAAGGCGCTGACCGCGGGAGTCACGGCCATTACGGGAGGAACCGAGTCCTTTTTTGTGTGCCATTGTGTATACCTACTCTTTCGTTACGAGTGTAATCTACTCGGCGACGGGAGCCTCGGCAACAGCCTCGGCCTCTGCCTTGACAGCCTTCTTGGCGCGGGAGGTAGCCTGGACCTTCACGATCTTCAGCTTGGTCAGCTGCTGACGGTGACCCTTCAGACGACGATAGCGCTTGCGCTTGTGGAACTTGAAGACCAGCTGCTTCTCACCCTTGAACTGCTCAACGATCTGAGCGGTAACCTTGGCCTTGGCCAGCTTGTCGGGATCGGTGACGATCTTCTTACCATCGTTGAGGAAGATAACCGGCAGGGTGATCTTATCGCCCTCATTGCCCTCGATCTTCTCGACGGTGATGACATCGTCGGTGGCGACCTTGTACTGCTTGCCGCCCGTGTTAACGATTGCGTACATGTTTACTTGCCCTTCATGCATCAGTTAGTGCAACAGCCGAATATAGTAGCAGGCGATAATACCCCCGTCAACGAGTATGTGGAGCAAATCCACAAGTTCGCACAGGTATGGGGCTGACGAGTCGGCCCTCGTCGTCCTCGCATGCTTGATTCTGACGCTCGACATCGTAGGAGCAGATGGTCACGAGGTCTTGCATACCGGTGGAAACAATAGGTGCATCCACACCCGGGGTCAAGCCCTGCAACAAAACATCAGCAGCGGAAAGCAAAATTTCCGGACGCATGGAGCCCTCGTTGTCGGCATGGGTGTCGAGCATGAGCACCAAATGGTCCGGGCGCTCCCCCGCCGTGAGCTCATAGCCCACGAGCGTGTGATCCAAATCCAATCGCTTGCTCTTTTTTCCGCGCGCGTAGTCGATGCCATGGTCCGCGCGCAGCGTGTCGATCGCACGACGCACCTCCTCGGCGCTTACGGGCGCCTCGGGATCTAAGTGCAGGTCGATGCGATACGACAGGCGCGTAAGCTGCGCCGTCAACGCCGGCGTGCGCACGTCGATGTACGCCGCCTCGATAGGCGCCAGATCGGCCGGAGACGCCGCAGCCAGGCGCTCAAACGCCTCGTCGAGCGCCACGAACTCGGTCATAAACAGGTCATACCACTCGCAGGTCGACGACGTACCAACCGGTAGCGCCGAAGAGAAGCCCACGCGCATGTGCGGAGAGAAGCCCTGCGTGACGGCATAGGGAAGTCCCGCACGGCGCACGATGCGCTCAATGGTATGGATCACTTCGAGATGGCCCAGGTACTTAAGGCGATCGCGCTTGCCATAGCGAACACGAAGCCTAAAGAGCGAGGGGTTGTCGGTCAGGCGCTCACTCATGCGCGATCACCCATCAATACATTCTTGGCGTGGAGCGTGGGGCAGATCCCGCAGCCGGTGCAGGACGTGCGGGTGCAGTCGGGAGTCGTGACGCCCTCGAGCGAGCGACGGTACTCGCGCTCGAGGAAGCCGCGCGTGCAGCCGGGGCTCACGTGCTCCCACGGCAGGCGCCAGTCCAACTCGTAGGGCAGGTGCACGAGCTCATTGAGGTCGATGCCGTTTTTGGCAGCAGCCTCCTTCCAGTTATCGAGCGAGAAATGCTCTACCCAGGCGTCAAAGCGAGAGCCCGAGCGCCAAGCGTCGATGATGACGGGCGTCATATCGCGACCGGCACGGGACAGCGCGGCCTCGATGAGCGAGGTCTCGGCATCGTGGTAATGCACGCGGACGGCACGGTTACGCACGCTCGTGATAAGCAGCTTCTGGCGGCGCTTGACGTCGTCGTAGTCGAGCTGCGGGCACCACTGAAACGCAGTAGCTGCCTTGGGGATAAACACCGAAACCGAAATGGAGACCGAGATCGAGCCGCGACGAGCCTTGGGCACCACGGAACGACCGAGTTCCAGCACGTGATCGGCCAGATTGGCGATGGCCACGATATCCTCGTCGCGCTCGCCGGGAAGACCCATCATAAAGTAGAGCTTCATGCGGTTCCAACCAGCCTCGAAGGCCGCCTTGGCCGCACGGTCCAGGTCCTCCTCGGTCACGTTCTTGTTAATGATGTCGCGCATGCGCTGGCTGCCGGCCTCGGGCGCGAACGTCAGGCCGCCCTTCTTTTCGCCGGCGACCGACTCGGCCATATCCACGCCAAACGAATCCAGGCGCTGTGACGGAATAGACACGCGAATACCCGTATCCTCCAGGCGACGGTTGAGCCTGCCGAGCACGTCGCGAATGCAGGAGTGGTCGGTCGTGGAGAGCGAGGTCAGCGACACCTCGTCATAGCCGGTCTTTTCCAGACCCTGAATCACCGACGAGACGATCTGGTCGGCCGAGCGCTCGCGCACCGGGCGATATACCATGCCCGCCTGGCAGAAACGGCATCCACGGATACAGCCGCGCATGATCTCGAGAACCACACGGTCCTGCGT
>USNX01000190.1 GCA_900556205.1 uncultured Collinsella sp. | reverse complement strand
CTCCCCCGCCGCCAGCGCAAGCAGCGTCGACTTGCCCACGCCCGAGGTGCCCATCACGCAGGCGCGCCCACCGGCGGGCACACGAAGCACCAGTCCGTCGAGCGCCGGAGCCCAGGGAGCGCGATCGCCCACGGCGAGCGCAAGCTCCGCAGCAGCCCTGCCGCCAGCAGAGCCGCCTGCACGTCCGCGAGGACAACGCCCATGCGCCCGCACAGCAGCACGCCATGCTGCGGGCCCCGAAGCCCGCAGCAGCCACACCAGCACGCGCTCGCATGCCCACGATGCCGCCACGACCAACACGGTCCACGCCAGCAGGTCAGCCGTCTCGATGAGCAGCTTCGCCTGATAGATGCGCTCACCCACGGTGCCCACCGCCATGCCGATCAGCTCCGCCGCCACGCCGGCCTTCCAGCTCATGCCAATCACGGCGCGGGCGCACGAAAGCACAAACGGCAGGACTTCGCGCCAGGTGTGGGCACAAAACAGTCGCCAACCCCGCACGCCATGCAGACGAAACATCTGCTCCAGCGGTTTATCCGCTTGCGTCAAGCCCTCGACCAGCGAAAAATACACTCCCGGCAGCGCCATCAAAAAGACCGCCGCAATGCTTACGCGCGCCGACCCCAGCCAAATGAGCAGCAGGACCACCACGCAGGCAACCGGCGTCGCCTTAACAAACGAAAGCGCCGGAGCCACCAAGCGGGCAAACGCCCGCGAGCGCGACGAAATTCCGGCCAGCAAACCACCGCACACCGCGGCAAGCGCCAAACCGCCTAGAATCCGCACACCCGAGCCCGCCAGAATCGCCCACGTGCCGGCATCGCATACCAGCCGCAGCAACGCCACCACAACAGCACCCGGACCCGGCAAAATCAGCGGCTGTGCCACCAACGCCGCCACGAAGACCCACACGGCAAGCCAAAAGGCGGCAACGGCACCTGCTGCCGCCACCGCCTTCATACGCTCTATCATTTGTCGAGCAAACGCACGCACGGGTTACTCCATGTAGTAGAAATCATCAGCCGGGAGCTTGCCGCCCACGGCGCTCGCGTCCGCATCGGCCAGCACCTTCAGGTACCCACCGAGCGCGGCCTTCATATCCTTCCCTGTCTGGCAGACAAGCATGCACCCGGGAATCGCCTTCTCGGCGATCTTGGCGTTATCCACGATGCCCGCATCGACCACGGCCTGCGCCCAGTCCGCCGGCGCCGCGTTCACGGCCTCAACGCTCGCAGCATGGCAGCTCAGGAATTCCGCCACGGCCTCGGGATGCTCCTCGGCAAAGGCACGGCGCACCACGGTCACACCCGTCAGCAAGCGCGAGCCCGTGTCTCCTGCCAGCTCGTCCCACACATCGGTCAGGCTCACCGGTGCCGACAGCTTGCCCTCGCTCTTGGCGATGGCCGCCGTCTTGAACGGCTCGGGTAGCACGCCCACGGCAGTCGGGTCGGCAAGCAGAGCCGAGAGCACCTCGGTAGGCTCGCTCTTAAACACGAGCGTCACCTGACCGGCCAAGCCCGCGCGCTCCAGCAGGTAGTTCATGGCGTACTCCGGCGTGGCGCCCTTGCCCGTCATATAGACAGTATGGCCCGCCAGATCGCCAAACGAGGCCACACTCGCGTCGCCCGTCACAACGTTCAGCACGCCCAGCGTGTTGATGTCGATGACCTGCACCGCGCCCTCGGTCTTGTTGTAGAGCACGCTCGCCACGTTGGCGGGCACTAGGGCGATATCGACATCGCCCTGAATGACCTTGGGCACGATCTCGTCGGCGGCAGTGTTGATCGCAAAGTCGAACTCATTGTCCGTCTCGCCATCGGCCGCCTGATCCATAAACCGCACCAGACCGATCGACGTCGGCCCCTTGAGCGAGGCGACATGCACCTCGACCGGCTCTGCGGCGGCACTGACGCCGTCCGCGGCAGCCGAGCCTGCAGCAGACCCGGCCCCCGCGGCCCCGCCGCCACAGCCCGCGAGCGCAAGCGACAGCGCGCCCGCGGCAAGCGCCGAGGCAAACCCCCGGCGCGACATCTCAACATCAAACGCGCGCATCGCTAGCACGTCCCCTCGTTAGGCATCGTCCATGCGTGATGGTCGGTATGCAGCAGCTCCTCGGCCAGCGGCGAGAGCGGCTCGCCCAAGAACTCGCGATAGCACGCCTGGACATCGGGATTCTCGTGCGAGAAGCGAATCTCGGCGTTCGCATCGAGGCCCCAGAGCACCTGGCCACGCTCGGCAGCCAGCTCGCAACCGTCGTGGATGGGCTGACCGCCACCACCGACGCAGCCGCCGGGGCACGCCATGACCTCGACAAAGTCATAGCTCACACGGCCGTCGCGAATTGCGTCGAGCAGGCGGGCGGCATTGCCCAGCCCGTGTGCCACGGCGACGCGCACCTTGGTGCCATCGATATCGGCGACGGCTTCCTTCCAGCCGTCCAGGCCGCGCACGTCGGTAAAGAAATCGGCGTCGGGGTTCTTGCCCGTCACCAGGTAATAGGCCGAGCGCACGGCGGCCTCCATCACGCCGCCCGTGGCGCCAAAGATCACACCCGCGCCCGTGCCAAAGCCCAGCGGCGTGTCGAGCGGCTCCTCAACCAGCGTGTCGACGCTCACGTGGCTCGCGCGGATCATGCGCACCATCTCGCGCACCGTCAGCGCAACGTCCACATCGGGTGCGCCGCCCTCGCTCACCATGCTCGGCAGCGCGCACTCAGCCTTCTTGGCCGTGCACGGCATAACGGACACCACGAACAGGCGCTCGGGCTCCACGCCCAGCACCTTGGCGTAGTAGGTCTTGGCGATGGCGCCGAACATCTGCTGCGGCGACTTGGACGTGGACAGGCTGTCGACAAACTCCGGATAGCGCGCCTTCACAAAGCGCACCCAGCCCGGGCAGCAGCTCGTAAACATGGGCCAGCCGCGGCTATCGTCCTCACCCTTAGCGGCGGCACCCAGGCGCTCGAGCAGCTCGGAGCCCTCCTCCATAATGGTGAGATCAGCCGAGAAGTCGGTGTCGAACACGTACTCAAAGCCCACGCGGCGCAGCGCGCAAGCCAGGCGCTCGACGGTAGCCTCCTCGCGCGGAATGCCGAGCTCCTCGCCCCAGGCGCTACGCACGGCCGGCGCAATCTGAACCAGCACGATCTTGTCGGGATTAGCGAGCGCGTCAAACACGGTCTCGGTATCGTCGCGCTCGCGCAGTGCGCCCGTCGGACAAT
>USNX01000189.1 GCA_900556205.1 uncultured Collinsella sp. | reverse complement strand
GTCATGTCGCCCGTGACGACGTTGCCCGCCATCAGCACGATGTCGGGATAGGTTTCGCGAACCTTCTTCACGAAGGCGACGAACGCCTCCGTGTAGCCGTTGGCGACGTCGATGCAGACATAGCGGATCGCGCCGGGAGCGGCAGCCATCACCTCGCGGAACTTCTGCCAGTCGTGCTCGCCGATGCCGAGCGAATAGAACTCCCAGATGTTGTCGTTCTCGCGATCGGGGTTGTCGAGCTTGTTCACCAGCAAGAAGACCGGCTTGTCGGAGCGCTTGAGCATGCGGGCGACCGACTCGTCCTCCTCGGTGACGCCCGTGCGGCCGTCGACCACAAACAGGATGACGGCGGCTTCCTCGGCGGCGGCGAGTGCCTGGTCGCGGATGGACGTGGCGAAGACGTCGTCGCTTTTGAGCGGCTCGATGCCGCCCGTGTCGACGATGGTGAACTCGCGGCCGTTCCAATCGGCCGTGTGATACGAGCGGTCGCGCGTGACGCCGCGGGACTCGTGGACGATGGCGTCCGAGGTCTGGGCCAGGCGGTTGACGAGCGTGGACTTGCCCACGTTGGGGCGTCCGACGACGGCGACGATAGGTTTCATCTGCTCTCCTTTAATGGGCAGGGTCAATGGAATTAGTGGAGTCGGCAGGCACAATGCCAAGAATGTGCTCCAGGGTATCGAGCAGCTCATGCGGCATGGTCGATACCACATGAACCTCGGCGCCGCGACTGGTAAGGCTTGCGAGTAAATCGTCACGATGATACTCGTCAAGCGTCATGCCGTCAGCGTTGAACATGAGCTTAGGCACAAAGAGCATAACCCCTGACAGGTCTTGCGGCAGCTGCTCAAGGATATCGCTCGCGACGATGAGGCCGGTCACGTCCACGTTACCGCCAAAGTAGCGGTTCTTGATGGCCGTGACGGTGCCGGCAAGGCCCCGGGGCGATTCCACAAAGCGCGCCACGGTGTCGCGCGCGCTGGCGCCCGAGAGGCACAGCAGACGCTGGCCACGGGCGGCCATAGCCTTGCGAACGCTGGAAAGGCGCTCGGCGTCGGCGGAAAGGACATCATCCGTCTCGTCAAGATACGAGCGGATCATGCCGATGCCGTCGTAGTACTGCGGGTAGCCGTCGTAAAAGTCCGCCTCGGGCGGCTCGATGCCGGCATCCAGGTAGAACTCGTCACTCATCTGGAAGGTGTGGCGGCCAAAGCGCTCGAAGGCACGGTCCTGAAAGGGCCTGATCATGGCGATAGTCTCACGCGCCAGCTCGGGCTTGTCGCTATAGGACCAGCTAAAACGGTTCTGGTGCTTGGTAAAACCGAGCGGCACGATGCCCAGGCTGGTGATCTGCTCGTGCTCCTCGCAAAAGCGTAGGGTCTTCAGCAGTTCCTCGCCGTCGTTCATGCCAGGGCACAAAACGATCTGCGCATGGATTTCGATACCGGCGGCCATGATGGTCTCGAGCACGTCCATGCCGCGCTGGGCGTTGCGGCCCATCATGCGGCGGCGGACGTCGGGGCTCACGGCGTGGACCGATACGTTCATGGGGCTCATGTTGCGCTGGATGACGTTTTGCACGTCCTCGTCGGTGAGGTTCGTGAGCGTGACAAAGTTGCCCTGTAAAAAGCTCAGGCGATAGTCATCGTCGCGAATGTAGAGCGTGGAACGACCGCCCTTGGGGAGCATCGTCATAAAGCAGAACACGCAGGCGTTCACACAGGTGCGCATGCCGTCGAAGATGGGACCATCGAACTCAAGGCCCCAGTCCTCTCCTGGGAAGCGGTCGAGCTCGACGGAAGTGACGGTGTTGTCGCGCGGATCGAAAACCTCCAGGTCGACGGTATCATCGTCGGCCTCCCAGAGCCACACAATCATGTCGGTAAGCTGCTCACCGTTGACCGTGAGCACGCGCATGCCCGGCTCGATACCCACATCCCACGCGGGCGATTCGGGACGCACGTTCTTTACGAGCGCGCCTTCACCCGGCTCGGGGTCGCGGCTGCGCCCGTAATCGGCCACCTCGGCGGCGTATGCGGGTACGGTCTGGTCCATGGTTAGCGGCAAAGCTCCTTGATGCGCTCGACGGCGCGCTCGATGTGTTCTTGCGGGGTGGAGGCTCCAGCGGTGATTCCGATGTGGCGCGCATGGCCAAACCACGCGGTCTGCAGCTCCGAGGCCTCCTCGATATGATGGGTGCACGCGCAGGCGTCGGCGCAGATCTGCGCCAGGCGACGGGTATTTCCCGAGTTCTTTCCACCCACGACGACTATGCAATCGCAGCGCTGGGCAAGCGACGCCGCTGCCTGCTGGCGCTCGCTCGTGGCGGCGCAGATGGTGTTAATCACGCGCAGCTCCTGAACGCGCGGGGTGATGGCGGCAACGACCTGGGCGAGGTTCTGAGCGGTTTGGGTGGTTTGGACGACCAGGCCCACCTTGCCCTTGAGCTCAAGCGCGTCCGCATCGGCGGCGCAGCTCACGACCTGTGCGTCCTTGCCGGCGTGACCGAGGATGCCCTCGACCTCGGGGTGGCCCGGCTCCCCCACCACGACCACGCGGTAACCCTCGCGCACCAAGCGCTCGGCAGCCACATGGACCTTCTTCACATAGGGGCAGGTGGCGTCGACGACGCTCAGGCCACGGTCGCGAGCGGCGTCGATCACTTGCGGCACCACGCCGTGGGCGCGAATGATCACGGTGCCCGACGCGGCGTCGTCCAGGGTGTCGGCAAGACCTACGCCTGCCTCGGCGAGCTCGCGCACCACGATGGGGTTATGGATGAGCGGACCCAAGGTATGGACCTGAGTGCACTCCCCTGCCTGCGGCGCGGCGGCCAGCGCCATGTCGAGCGCGCGCTGCACGCCGTAGCAGGTGCCGGCGTGGGCGGCGATCTCGATGGTAGGCGCGATTGCCTGGTCGGACGCAGTCGCGGAGGTGTTCGTCACGTTCTCGCTCATGGCTAGAACCTGCCCGGATGCTCGTCGCACAGATCGTCTCGCATGGCGTAGACGCGGTTCATGGCCTCGGACTCAAACCATTCCAGGCGCTCCGTGCGCTTAAGCCCGGCCGGTGCGTCGGAAAGCGAGACGGCCTTGCCGGCGCGGATCCAGCACTTCTTGGGACGCATGATCTTTTTGCCCGAGGGCGTGATGTCGGACCAGCCGCAGATGGCGATCGGGTTAACGGGCGCCTTGCCCATCTGAGCGATGAGCGCAAAACCGCCGTGGACCTCGGG
>USNX01000188.1 GCA_900556205.1 uncultured Collinsella sp. | reverse complement strand
GGAGTACGACGAGCCGCGCCGCGCGAGCGTGCTCGATGCCTTGGGCGCGCTCGATGCTCAAGCTATCGCCGATGCCAAGTCGGGCTACGTGATGCAACTCGAGCCGCGCAGGCACAAGCTCGTCATGGATCTTGCCACACTTATCGGCGCCCACTACGCGCGCCGTTGGTTCTTGCCGACGCCTCTGCGTGCGGTGTTTGTCGTGGCCGGTTACATGGCATTTTTGCGCGCTGCCCTTCATGAGCTGGCACAGCCGCGCCTGACCGTTCCTGTGCTCGACGCTTCGGCCATCGGCATTTCGTTCGTCAAGCGTGATGTCGACACCGCGGGCCAGACAATGTTCTTGCTCAACGTGGGCGAGCTGCTCGAGGACTACACCCGCGCCATGAGCGAAAACGAGCTCATCAACTCGCTGCTCGATGTGCCCGACAAGGCGCAAAAGGTTGTCGGCGACACCGAGGTAAGCGTTGCCGCGACCGAGCTTGAGCCCGGCGATCTGGTCGCCGTGCGCACCGGCATGTCCATCTGCATCGACGGTGTTGTCGAGCAGGGGAGCGCTATGGTCAACCAGGCGACCCTGACCGGCGAGCCGCTGGCCGTCGAGCGCAGCGTGGGCGACGACGTGTTCGCCGGTACCGTCGTGGAAGACGGCGGCATCTTGGTGCGCGTGCGCGCCAATACGGCGCAAACCAAACTGCGCTCAATCGTCTCGCTCGTGCAGACGGCCGACTCGCTCAAGTCCGAGGGCCAGTCGCATATGGAGGACCTTGCCAATAAGATCGTCCCGTGGAACTTCCTGCTTGCGGGCCTGGTTGCGCTTACCACCCGCAGCCTCATCAAGACCTCAGCGGCGCTGATGGTCGACTACTCGTGCGCACTCAAGCTCACGGGCTCCGTCGCCGTCATGACCGCCATGAGCGATGCTGCCAAGATGGGTGTTATGGTCAAGGGCGCGAAGTACTTTGAGTCGTTTGCCAAGGCCGATACGATTGTGTTTGATAAGACCGGCACGCTGACCGAGGCGCAGCCGCGTCTTGCCTGCGTGCTCACCACCGATGGCTGGAGCGAGGACGAGGTCCTGCGCCTTTCCGCTTGCTTGGAGGAGCATTTCCCGCATCCGGTGGCGCGTGCCGTGGTCAACGCTGCTCACGAGCGTGGGCTCGAGCACCGCGAGCGTCACGCTGCTGTCGAGTATATTGTGGCGCACGGCATCGCTTCGTCCATCGAGGGACGTCGCGCCATCATCGGCTCGGCACACTTTGTGTTTGAGGACGAGAACGCGCAGCTCGAGTCCGACATTAAGGAGCAAATCGAGTCCCAGATGCAGGGCCTGTCGCCGCTGTACCTGGCGGTCGACGGCACGGTCGTCGGTGTGCTCGGTATCGAGGACCCGCTTAAGCCCGGGGTCCGCGAGGCCATCGCCGACTTGCACGCGTTGGGCGTTAAGCACGTGGTCATGCTCACGGGCGACTCGGAGCGCACGGCCGAGCGCATTGCGCGCGAGGCGGGTGTCGACGAGTTTAAGGCCGAGCTGCTGCCCGAGGACAAGTACGCCTATGTGGAGCGGATTAAGCGCGAGGGGCGCCACGTTGCCATGGTGGGCGACGGCGTTAACGATTCGCCGGCGCTCGGTTTGGCCGACGTGGGGCTGGCCATGGGCGGCGGGAGCGACATCGCCAAGGAGGTCGCCGACATCATCCTGACCGATACGGATCTTGCCGCGATCGTGCGCCTGCGCCGCATGAGCCAGGGGCTTATCGACCGTCTGACGAGTTCGTATTCCAAGGTGATGCTCACCAACTCGGCGCTGTTGGCATTGGGTATTACCGGCATGATCACTCCGCAGGCGTCGTCACTGCTGCACAACGGCTCGACGATTGCCTACAGCCTGGGCAACGCGAAGGCTTACCTGCGTTAGCAGACGTGTTCGCTCACGTTATCTGGCCTGCGCCCAGACGGCATCTGTGTCGTCCAGGCGCAGGCCTTTTGCATTTGACCATTTGCTAGCTTCTTTATATATTGTTGCTAGCAAGGCTAGCAATTGAAGGGAGCGGAGTCGACGTGGGTGCTGTTAGCGGCATGGCGCAGGTGAACGTTCGCGTGGATCGCCAGGTCAAGAGCCGTGCTGAGGAGGCGCTGCGGCTTTCGGGCGCTTCGCTGCCCGAGCTCATCAAAAAAGTCGTGGCCAAGGTCGCACAGGGTGGCGGGCAGTGTGAGGAAGTGCTGTCTGCCGTTGATGGCCGGCAACAGACCGTCGCGCACGATACTCCGTTCGCCGCATCATGGGCAGCGGCAGACCGGCTTTATGCAGATTTGGGCATCGCTATGTCGCCCGTATCCGACGATCGCGATTGGGACACAATCTATTCCGAAGCCATGGACGAGCGCTATCGCCAAAAGGGGATGATCCTGTGAGCGGGGCTCCCCTCAAAATAATGGTGGATGCCAACGTATGGGTTGATTCGTTTTGCGCCGACCATGCCGAGTCGCTTGCCGCACGTGCTTTTATCGGACGGGCGACGGGGACGGGGGCGTTGCTGTTCTTCCCGGTGCATATCGCTAAAGACGTGCTGTACGTTGTCCAACACGAGCTGAAGCGTAGCGTTCTTGCCAGCGGGGGAGCGCTCGACGAGGCGTCTGCCCGTGCAATTGGCGATGCGGCGTTGGCGTTTGTTCGGAACATGACCGAAAACGCCACGGCCGTGGGCGCAGATGCGTCGGACCTTTGGCTGGCCGACAAATACTTAGCGCTCCATCGCGATTACGAGGACAACTTGGTGCTCGCCGCGTGCAAGCGCGCGCAGGTCGATTACTTGGTGACCAACGATCGCAAGCTGCTCGAACATGCCGATCTTGCAGCAAAGACCCCGCGCCAAATGATGCCGATTCTGGCTTTGGCCGAACGCGGCGGCGCGGCTATCGGTTGACGCGAACTGTTTGCGGGCCTCTTGGACGACGATGCGCCAAGAGGCCCGCGTCTGCTATTTACAAAAGCGCGGCCTTAATGGCGGGGCTTTCTGCGAGCTGCTCGGCTGCCTTTTCGTCGGAGCTGTCGAGCGCGGCCAGGCTGCGGTAGACCCACTCGTTGACCTGGGTGTTCTTGACGCCTGCGGTCTGCATAAGGGCGCCTACCTTGCGGATTGCTGCGAACAGATCGGCTTTGGGACCCGCGAGCTCGACCTCGACGCCGTGGTAGGCGGTCACGCCGCGGTTTTCGCTCACGTGGTCGATAAAGCCCTCGAC
>USNX01000187.1 GCA_900556205.1 uncultured Collinsella sp. | reverse complement strand
AGAACGTCTGGATCGGCGCCGGAATGGTTTGACGCGCGACCTGGCCCTCCCCCTCAAGCGCCTTGACAAACTTAAAATGCTCGACGAACGGGTGGTTCTCGCCGCTAATGGGACCGGTAACCACGGCGGTGTCGGCCGTCGTCTCCTCGTCATGGAACATATAACCCGTGCGTGAGGTGCGGCGCTCAATGCCGTTAAGGCCCCACATAAAATCGAGGTGCCAGTAGCTGCGGCGGAACTCGCCATCGGTGATCACCTGCAGGCCGGCGGCCTTCTGCTTGGCCACTAAGTCGCGGATGGCCTCGTCCTCGACGGCCTTAAGGCCGGAAGCGTCGAGTTTACCCGCGACATAGGCGGCACGGGCATCCTTTACAGCCTGCGGACGAAGAAAACTGCCGACGATATCGGCACGAAACGGCGCGTTCGGTTGAATCGAAGTGCTCATAGATATCTCCCTTTGCATTGGTTGCTTTACTGGGACAGAGTATGAGCGCTCATATGGTCATCGTAAAATATACGTTTATAACAGTTTGATATAGATGCTTCCTATATCAGTCTGGACTGTCATAAAGAGACTTGAACCGTGCGGAGCACAGCAGCCTAGATATGCTGACGAATCGCGTCGATATAGGCCCGACCGTAGCGCGTGAGCGTCGTGTTCTTGCGCGTGATGATGCCAATCTCCATGTACTCGTCCACGTCGAGCGGAATCGAGATAATGCCGGGGCCGTTGAGCTCGTGGCTGATCACGCCCGAGCATACCGTGTAGCCGTTGAGGCCCATGGCCAAATTGAACAACGTCGCACGGTCGCGCACGCGGATATTTTTGCGACGCTCGAACGTCGAGGTCAGCTCCTCGGAATAGTAAAACGAGTTGTAGCTGCCCTGCTCGTAGGACAGGAACGGGTAGTCTTCCAGATCCTCGAGCGTCACGCTGGAGCGGCCCGCCAGCGGATGGTCGGCGCAGACGAAGACATGCGGCGTGGCGCAGAAGAGCCCTTCGAACACGAGCTCGTTGGCGGCAAGCATGCGCTCGATGACCTCGCGATTGTGCTCCGACAGATACAGGATGCCGAGTTCGCTTTTCATATGCGCGACATCCTCGATAATTTCGTGGGTCTGCTCCTCGCGCAGGGTAAAGTCGTAGCGCGCGGCATCGAACTCGCGGATCACATCGACAAACGCATTAACGGCAAAGGAATAATGCTGGCAGCTCACACTAAAGTGCGGCACCTGCTCGGACGTGCCTTTGTACTTGCCCTCGAGCAGGTCGGCCTGGTCGAGCACCTGGCGCGCGTAGCCCAAGAAGGTCTCGCCTTCCTCGGACACAATGACGCCCTTGTTGGTGCGCTCAAAGATATGCACACCCATCTCGTTTTCGAGATCGCGAATCGACGCGGTAATCGAGGGCTGCGACACAAAGAGCCGGCGCGAGGCCTCGGTGATGCTACCGCATTCGGCAACCTTAACAACATATCTGAGCTGCTGAAGCTTCATAGCCTTCTCCCTAGACGTTCGTGACGCCAAAACCTGCCGCGTCCATTTGACGCATAAACGACGGCATCTCCCCCGTCGCGGCGCAGGCGGCAATCTGATGCAGAGCCCCGGCAACCGCATCATCTGCCGCAGCGCCAATATGCCAGCGTGCGGCAGCCGTGACGGCCTCGTTGGCATTGGCGACTGCAACGGAGTTGGGAACGGCATCGATCATGGGCAAATCGTTATCGGAATCGCCGAATACGGCCACCTCGTCGGGCATCAGGCCCAAAGCACGCGCCAGCTCCAGCGCAGCGCAGCCCTTGTCCCAGCCGGTCGGAAGAACGTCGAACAGGCGCACGCGGTTGTTGGGAAACACGAGCGAGAGCTCCGGCACCTCAGCGGCAACACGCTCGCGCAGCTCGGCGAGCTCCTCGCGCGAACGGGCACTCCAGATATTCGCCTTGTATACCGGGGCATCGTCAACGACAGGACGACAGGGAGCCTCTTCGCCCTTGAGCCACGCGTTGCCGCCTGACTCCATGGCGCGACGCACGCGCTCGGGATCGCTTGTCACGCAATAGGCGTCGTTATTCCAAAAGTCATCACCCAGACGGTAGACCTTCAAATACGTATCGTCGGTCTCCTGTTCAAAATAATCGGCTAAGCGCATAAGGACATCGTTATCGATTGCGCGCGAAGCGACTACTTCGCCGTCGACAAACATCACCTGGCCGTTGCAAAACGCACCGGTCGAATAACACTCGGAACGGTTTTTGAACATCCAGCCCATCGCGGACGGCTGACGACCCGAAACCGGCCCAAAGTGCAAACCCGCCGCCTGCATGGCATGAATACCCTCAATGGCGTAGTCGCTGGCGCCGTCATGCCCGGCTGGAATCAGCGTATCGTCTATATCGGTTAGCACAAGTTTGATCATAGAGTCCCCCGTCATTTTCACCGTAACCATTGTAACGGTGCGCTAGTATAGGGAACAACAGATTCGATGCGGGAGTGCCGGCGGTGCAAACCACAAGGCTGAGAGGGCATGGGCCCAATCCTTTGAACCTGTCAGTTAATGCTGGCGTAGGGAGCATGCCGCCTTTACAGGGGCGCTGTCTATGCACAGCGCCCCTTTTCTATGCCAAGGAGGCATGTGCAGTGATTGATTCGGAACAGCTTAAGCAACATATGGTCAAGGCCGTGGATGAGATTCGCGCTACCAATCCGATGGCCGGCTCCATCACCAACACGGTGACGATCGACTTTGTCGCCAACGCGCAGCTCGCCGTGGGCGGATCGGCCGCCATGGTCTATTTGCCCGACGAGGGCGAGGCGCTCGTTGCCGGCGGCGGCGCCATCTATCTCAACATGGGCACGCTCTTCCCCATTTACGAGCAAACGATTCCCCGCGCGGCCAAGGCGGCACACGACGCCGGCAAGCCCTGGGTGCTCGATCCGGTGGGCCTGGGTATCGGTAGCCTGCGCACCCAGCTGGTAAACGAACTCAAGCAGTACAAGCCCGCCATCGTGCGTGGCAACGCCTCCGAGATCATCGCACTCGCCGGGCTGTGGGGTCTTGAGGGCGAGGCGGCCGATCTGAGCCGCGTGCGCGGTGTCGATACCACCGACACGGTCGACGCCGCCCGCGATGCCGCCGTGGCGCTCGCCCGCTACACCGGCGGCGCCGTAGTGGTCTCGGGCGAAGTCGACCTGATTACCGACGGCACGACCGTGGCCAAGTCCCACGGCGGCAGCCCGCTCATGTCCAAGATCACCGGTTGCGG
>USNX01000186.1 GCA_900556205.1 uncultured Collinsella sp. | reverse complement strand
GGAGTAAATCGTGCCTGAGGTTGACGCTGCACAGCTCGAGGGTGAGGCAATGCTCTCAGATCGCATCGCCGATCTCGTCGAATATCTCGTTGTTCAGATCGTCGACGACCCGGATTCCGTGAGCCTTGAGGTCATCGATGGTGACGACGCCTCTACGATTGAGGTTTCGGTCGCCGAGGATGACGTCGCTAAGGTCATCGGCCGTCGTGGCCGTACCATCAAGGCCATTCGCACGCTCGCCCGTGCACTGGCCGCTCGCCTCGACACTGCTGTCGAGGTAGAGGTTCTGGGCTAGGACCTTGAGGTCCCAGTACAAAAACATCGCCCGTGTGGTCAAGCCGCACGGAAGGAAGGGGGAGGTCCTCGCGCAGCCGCTGCGGGGGCTTCCTTCTGTATTAGAGCCGGGTATGCGCGTCGCCCTGACGCCGCCGGCGCTCAAGCGCGACCGCTTTTGCACGGTCGTGTCCGTCACCGATACGGGCGATGGCGATCTGGTCTCGTTTGAGGGCATTGACGACTTGACGGCCGCCGAGGGCATCACGGGATGCTACGTGCTGGCAAATCGTGACGACTTTGAGCTCGATTCGCTCGACGCTGCCTATACCGACCTGATGGGTCGCGAGGTGGTCGACGAGCGCTTCGGTTCGCTCGGCACGATCGTCGAGATCATGTCGACGCCCGCTAACGATGTTTGGGTTGTCGAGGGCGATCGGTACGGCGAGGTACTGATTCCCGTGATCGAGCAGGTCGTGCTCGATCTTCCCGACACAGGAACAATTTCCGTCCATGTTATGGACGGCCTGATCGATATGGACAAGTAGGGAGGACAACATGCTGATCGAGACCCTTTCGGTCTTTCCCGAGATGTTTGAGCCCGTCATGTCCACATCGATCTTGGGCCGCGCCCGCAAGGCCGGCCTTTTTGATTTTAAGGCGTATAACCTGCGCGACTGGACGCACGACCGCCATCGTACCGTCGATGACGAGCCGTACGGCGGCGGGCAGGGCATGCTCATGAAGGTCGAGCCTATCGCCGAGGCCATCGAGGCCATTAGCGCAGAGGGTCCCAAGCCCACTGTGGTGTTCTTTACCCCCTGTGGCGAGCCCTTTACGCAGCATGTGGCCGAGCGCCTGCTCAAAAGTGAGCGCCTGCTGTTTGTGTGCAGTCGCTACGAGGGCGTCGACGAGCGCGCGTATGCGTATGCCGATGAGCGTCTGTCGATCGGCGACTACGTGCTTACGGGCGGCGAGCTTCCCGCTATGGTCGTTGCCGATGCCGTCGTACGCCTGATTCCCGGCGCCCTGGGCGACGAGATGAGCAACGTCGACGAGTCGTTCTCGACCGCCGAGGACGGAGGACTGCTCGAGTACGCGCAGTACACCCGTCCTGCCGAGTTCAACGGCGAGGGCGTGCCGCCGGTGCTCGTGAGTGGCGATCATGCCAAGGTCGATGCCTGGCGTCGCAAGAACGCCATCGAGCGCACCTGCCGCTGGCGTCCCGATCTGATCGAGACGGCGCGCCTTACGCCCCAGGAGCGCGCTTACGCGCAGGAGATTTTGGACGCTGCGTATTCGCAGAGCGAGGAGTGAGAATGGTTCCATCGCAGCATTCCGCGTTGAGGGGCGCTTTTGAGTGGATCGCGGTCATCGCGATCGCGCTCGTGGCCACCTTCTTGATTCGCTCGTTTGTGGTCGAGCCCTTTGTGGTGCCCACCGGCTCCATGGAGTCCACGATCGAGATTGGCGACCAGATCCTGGCACAAAAGGTGAGCCTCGAGCTCGGTCAGCCCGTCAAGCAGGGCGATATCGTGGTGTTTCACAACCCCGATGGCACCTCCGAGCATGATGTTCTTGTCAAGCGTGTTATTGCCACGGCCGGCCAGACGGTCGACCTGCAGGATGGCAAGGTGGTCGTTGACGGCCAAGCGCTCGACGAGGACTATACGACGGGCATGAGCTGGCCGCTTTCGGTCCAAGCGCCCGGCGCTCAGGTAAGCTATCCCTACACGGTTCCCGACGGGTGCGTGTGGGTGATGGGCGACAATCGCGAAAACTCTGCCGACTCACGTTATTTTGGTCCCGTCGATCGCTCTGATTTGATCGCAGTGGCGCTTGTGCGCTACTGGCCGTTCAACCGCATCGGCGCTATCGACTAAAAACCGCTATAGTACAGTACCTAACCGTGTAATCGTTTCGACGAGGGGATATTAGAGGCATGAACGCTTCATCGCTTTCCTTCCAAGACATCATCCTGCGCCTCCAGCAGTACTGGGGCGAGCAGGGCTGCGTCATCATGCAGCCCTATGACTCCGAGGTCGGTGCCGGTACCTTCCATACCGCGACCACGCTGCGCTCGCTCGGTCCCGCCGAGTGGCGCACCTGCTATGCGCAGCCCTGCCGCCGTCCCGCCGACGGCCGCTACGGCGAGAACCCCAACCGCATGCAGCACTACTATCAGTTCCAGGTGCTCATCAAGCCTTCTCCGCTTAACGCCCAGGAGCTCTACCTGGGGTCTCTTGCCGCTATCGGTCTGGACCCCAACGACCATGACGTCCGCTTTGTCGAGGACGACTGGGAGAGCCCGACGCTCGGCGCCTGGGGCCTTGGCTGGGAGGTCTGGCTCAATGGCATGGAGGTCACGCAGTTTACGTACTTCCAGCAGGTGGGCGGCATCGAGGTCGACCCCGTGCCCGTCGAGATCACCTACGGCCTGGAGCGTATCGCCATGTACGCCCAGGGCGTTAACTCGGTCTACGACCTGGTGTGGAGCTACCTGCCCGACGGCACGCCCATGACCTATGGCGACGTGTTCCTCGAGAACGAGCGCGAGTTCAGTGCCTATAACTTTGAGGTCGCCAACGTCGAGATGATGCGTCAGAAGTTTGACGACTACGAGGCCGAGTGCCATTCCTGCCTGGAGCGCAAGCTGCCGCTGCCGGCATATGACTGCGTCATGAAGTGCAGCCACGCTTTCAACCTGCTCGATGCTCGCGGCGCTTTGTCCGCGGTCGAGCGTGCCAACTACATCCTGCGCGTCCGCGCCGTCGCCAAGGCGTGCTGCGAGGCCTACATGGCCGAGGTCGCCGGAGTCAACGAGAATGCCGATCAGGAAGGCGAGGTGGCGTAAGCCATGGCAGACGCTAAGGATTTCCTGTTTGAGATCGGTACGGAAGAAATGCCCTCCGCACCGCTGAACAATGCCGTCAAGCAGCTTGGCACCATGATCGCCAAGGGTCTCGACGAGGCCGGTCTGGCCCACGGCGAGG
>USNX01000185.1 GCA_900556205.1 uncultured Collinsella sp. | reverse complement strand
GCGCACTCTCGGCAAGACCAAGACGCTTGCGCTCGTTTTCCTCGGCATCCGAAAGGCGCGTGTAAATCGGCAGGACGCGAGCCGGATCGCCGTCACCCGCAGCGTGCGCGAGCAGCAAGCCCTCGCCCGAAGGCCACCACAGGTCGCGCTCCACGCAGCGGGCGGTCTCGTCCTCACCCAGCAGCTTGCTATAGCGCACGAGACCGTCACCGGTCAGCTGAACCTGATCCCAGTCCGCTGCTTGGCGCCACTCATCGAGCGCCACGGCGGCCTTGACCACGTGTTCGCGCTCAAATTGACGCTCGGGGCCCTCATCGACCAGCATATACAGCGCCGGATATACCTCACCGCGCATAGCATCGGCCAAGATACCAAGCTTGCCGCGCACGCCAGCCTTCCACGCCGTCCAAGCGCAAGCGTCGAGCGTCGACACGCCCAGCAGCGGAACATTGGCACCACGCGCGAGGCCCTTGGCAGTGGAGATGCCGATGCGCACACCCGTAAAGGACCCCGGGCCGCGGCCGACCACATAGCAACCAACATCGCTGCGATCCAGACCGGCTTGAGCCAGCACGCCATCAACGGTATTCACGAGCTCAACGTTGGCGTGACGGCGACACATGTGGTCGCCACTCACGAGCTTCGTCTCGCCCGTCTGCCCATCAATCCAGCTTGCCGCGCAGGCAAGCATGTCGGTCGAGGTATCGAGCGCCACCACCAGCGCGTTGTCGTTATGCAAGCTCATCTTGTACAGCCTTATCAATCAAATGGGAAAGCTCCATTGCGCGGTCACCGTGCGCTTCAAGCGTTATCGTTCGCACATCGCTGTCGCCCTCATCACGCTTGAGCGTCACCGAAAGATACTCATCCGTCAGCTCGTCCTGGAATTGTTCGCCCCATTCCAGCAGGCAAGCACCCTCATAGCCCAGCACATCGAAAATGCCCGTATCCTCGAGCTCGTAGGCATGCTCCAGGCGGTATAGATCAAAGTGAAACAGCGGAATACGACCTTGATCGTGAACGGCCATGAGCGCAAACGTAGGGCTCGTAACCATATGCTCATCGCCCAGCCCGCGCGAGACGCCCTTGGTAAAGTGAGTTTTGCCCACTCCCAGGCCGCCGGTCAGGATGAGCACATCGCCGTCCTCAAGGCACGGTGCAATTAGCTCGCCAAAGTACTCCGTATCGGCAGCGCAAGTCGTTTTGTAAGTACCTACCCCCAAGCGCTCCAGGGACATATATGCTCCTTATTATTCCGAGGCATCCTCTGGCGCGGGATGTCGCTCCAGATAATCGCCCAGCATCTTAAAGTCTTCCTCCAGCAGCTCCTGCCACGCCGGATTGCGCAACGCTGCTGCCGGATGAAAAGTGGGCATTACTACAAAATGCCCCATCTGGTGGAACCTGCCGCGCAGCTTAGTAATGCCAATCTCGGTCTTAAGCACAAAGTGCGTCGCGGGGTTGCCGAGCGTCACGATAATATCAGGCCAGATGCTTCGAATCTGCTCACGCAAAAACGGCGAGCAAGCCAGCACTTCCTCGGGACGCGGATTGCGGTTTCCCGGCGGGCGGCACTTAAGCACGTTGGCAATGTAGACGTCTTCGCGTTTGAGCCCCGCCAGCGACAAAATGCCGTTGAGGTCCTCGCCTGCCGCCCCCACAAAAGGCTCGCCCTGCAAATCCTCATTGCGGCCCGGCGCCTCACCAATAAACATCACGCGAGCGCGGGGGTTTCCCACGCCAAACACGATATTGTGACGCGACTGGTAGAGCTGGCAGAGGTGACAATCGCCCAGAACGGCCTCAATTTCCTCGAGTGCGACCTCACGTGGTGCCTGATGGGTATGGCCGGGGATGTGCATGACGCCCATAGCGGCTCCTACACGTAGACCTTGTCGAGACGCATGCCAAAGCCGCAGGCGACCTCGTAGTTAATCGTTCCGCGCAGTCGGGCCATCTCGTCCATAGTGATCTCGGCATCGCCATCGCGGCCGACAATGATCATCTCGTCACCATACTCGGCCTCGGGAATCTCGTGTGCCGGGTTGGACTGAATGGCGACCATAAACTGGTCCATGCAGATATTGCCAACCTGATGCACGCGCTCGCCGCGATACAGCACATCCATACGATTGGAAAGCGTACGCGATAGGCCATCGGCATAACCGATCGGCAGCGTGCAGATCTGAACGCGCGTACGCGGTACGCGGTAGGTAAAACCGTAGCCCACGCCCTCACCCATCGCAGGGTGCGCCACGCGCGTCACACGCGCATGGACGCTCATAACGGGATCAAGCTGCATCACGCGGCCACTCAGCTCGCACGGCTGCATGCCATACAAGCCAACGCCGGCGCGGATCATATCAAAATGCATCGAGGGGTCGAGCATCGAGGACGGCGTGTTGGCGCAGTGCACGATACCGCACTCAAAACCCGCATCCTTAATGGCCTGAACGGCCTCGGTAAAGCGCTGGCACTGCAGCTTGTAGTCCCAGCCCGAAGGTTCATCGGCCGTGGCGAAGTGCGTAAATACGCCGTCGCACTGAATACCGCGATGGAAATTTATACCGCGGACAAAGTCGACAACCTGCGTGTAGTGAACGCCGATACGATTCATGCCCGTCTCGATGGCGAGATGATACTTGCCCACTTTGCCCGCCGCGACGGCACATTCGCCATACGCAAGAGCAAAGTCAGACGTATAGACCGAGGGCATGATATCAAACTCGAGCAACGTCGGAATGGCCTCGATAGGCGGCTCGCTTAGGATGAGGATGGGTTTCGTAATCCCGCCCTGTCGGAGCTCAACGCCCTCGTTAACCGTCGCCACGGCAAACATGTCGGCACCGGCCGAATACATGATCTTGGCGCATTCAACAGCTCCATGACCATAAGCATCGGCCTTGACCACGCAGCACAGGCGCTGACGTGGATTCAGCAAGTTCTTATAGGCCCTCGTGTTGCGACGGAGCGCCCCGCGGTCGATCTCGACCCAGGACCAGCGCGTCAAATCGGCTTTATTCATGATTAGTCATCCGACCCTTCGTCCATGATTCCCAGATCTTCGAGCGCATCCTTTGCCGCCAGTTCCATGGCAGGACCGATCAAGTCGATAAGATCGGTCGCGATGACGCTCTTCTCACCATACTCCGTCGCCGCGGCAAAACCGGCGTAGCTGTGAAGTGCGACGGCGTACGAATACAGCAACTCCCAACGATCCATCTCGTCGCGCATGGTGGCAAGCGTGCCGGCCAAAATACCCGCGAGAACATCACCCGAAC
>USNX01000184.1 GCA_900556205.1 uncultured Collinsella sp. | reverse complement strand
GCGTCGAGGCCCATCGCATCGCCGACGTCAAGGTCGCGTCGTTCCTCTCCGGTGGCGTCGACTCCAGCTACATCGCCGCTTGCCTCATGCCCGACAAGACCTTCTCGGTGGGCTTTGACTACAAGAACTTCAACGAGACCAACTACGCCAAGGAGCTTTCCGATAAGCTCGGCGTCGAGAACGTTCGCAAGATGATTACCGCCGACGAGTTCTTCGGTGCACTCGAGGACATCCAGTATCACATGGACGAGCCGCAGTCCAACCTGTCTTCCGTGCCGCTGTGGTTCTTGGCCGAGATGGCCCGCAAGGACGTCACCGTCGTACTTTCGGGCGAAGGCGCCGACGAACTCTTTGGTGGCTACGCCTACTACGAGGATACGGTCCCGGTGCGCAAGTACAAAAAGATGGTGCCGCTGCCCATCCGTCGCGCGCTCGGTAACCTGGCGCTGCATATGCCGTACTTCAAGGGACATAACTTCCTGGTCAAGGGTGCCGAGATCCCCGAGAAGTCGTTCCTGGGACAGGCTCTGGTTTGGCCGGAGCGCGAGGTCGACAGCGTGCTCAAGTCCGAGTACAACACCGGCGACGGCGCCTTTGAGCTCGCTGCACCCATCTACGCACGCGTGAAGGGCCAGCCCGAGCTGGTCAAGAAGCAGTACCTGGACATGAACATGTGGCTCCCGGGCGACATTCTGCTCAAGGCCGACAAGATGTGCATGGCGCACTCGCTGGAGCTGCGCGTGCCCTTCCTGGATCGCAAAGTCATGGAGTTCGCCGAGCACATTCCCGACCGCTACCGCATCAACGAGAACGGCAACAAACAGGTACTCCGCCACGCTGCTAACAAGTCGTTGCCCGATGAGTGGGCCACCCGTCCCAAGGTTGGCTTCCCGGTGCCGATTGTCTACTGGCTGCGCGAGCAAAAGTGGTACGACTATGTCAAGGAGTACTTCACCGCGCCGTGGGCAAGCGAGTTCTTCGATACCGACGAGCTCATGCACCTGCTCGATCTGCACTTTGCGGGCAAGGGCGATTTCCAGCGCAAGATCTATACGCCGCTCGTGTTCCTGGTGTGGTACAAGCGCTTCTTTATCGACGAGGACCAGCCCGCTGTTCAGGCTGCCTAGCCTCGGCTTACGAACGCCTGCGCGTAACGGCTCCTCCGGGAGCCGTTTTTGCGTGGGTGCGTTTCAGTTACTATAAAAACCGTCCCTGCCAAATGGCTGAGAAAGGTGAAAGATGCACCATTCGGATTCCGCGACCGTAACCACGGTCGATACGCTTGCCAAGCTTCTCGATGTGTGCGGCGAGCTGCGCGCATCGGAGCAGGTTGACGAGCGTGCCGTGACCGGCTGCTCGTTTGATTCGCGCGCGGTCTCGGCAGGTGACGTGTTCTTCTGCAAAGGTGCTGCCTTTAGACCTGCGTTTTTGCGCATGGCGCTCGATGCGGGCGCCGTCGCATTTGTGTGCGAGGAGTCGCTGGTCGAGTCTCTGGAGCCGCTGGCGCAGGAGAGCGGTGCTGCGATGCTGGTCGTGGACAGCGTTCGCACGGCCATGGCCTTGTTGCCGCCGGAGGTCTACGACCGTCCCGACCACGACGTCAAGATCGTGGGCATCACCGGCACCAAGGGAAAGACCACGGCCGCTTTTATGCTCCAGTCCATCATCAAGGCGGCGGGCGAGTCCTGCGGCATGATCGGCTCGGTGAGTACCGACGATGGTATCGAGTGCTACGAGAGCACCAACACCACGCCCGAGGCCCCCGAGGTTTGGCGCCATATCGCCAACTGCCGCACGTCCGGTCGCCAGTCCATGGTCATGGAGGTCTCGAGCCAGGCGCTCAAGTACCAACGCGTCGAGAATCTGCCGTTTGACGTGGCGTGCTTCCTCAACATCGGCCGCGACCACATCTCGCCGATCGAACACCCCACGTTTGAGGATTATTTTGAGAGCAAACTCAGGATCTTTGACCAGGCAAAGACCGCCGTGGTGAATTTGGGCACCGAAGAGGTCGACCGTGTGCTGGAGGCAGCGTCGGCGGCCGAGCGCTTGGTGACCGTTGGTGTCGAGCATCCCGAGGCAAGCCTGTGGGCGAGCGACGTACGCATGGTCGGCTTTAGCATCGAGTTCAACTTGCATGGCCTGTGTGCCGACGAGTCCGAGGCGGGGGAGAAGGTCCTGCTGGGTATCGCGGGAGACTTTAACGTGGAAAACGCACTGGTCGCTATCGCCGCCGCGCGCGAGATCGGCATCGGTATCGATGCCATCAAGAAGGGCCTCTCCAAGCTGCGTGTGCCGGGCCGCATGGAGGTCGTGGAGTCGAAGGACGGCCGCGTGATTTGTGTTGTTGACTACGCTCACAACCAACTTTCGTTCCGCTCACTTTTCTCGTCGGTGAAGCGCGCGTTTCCCGCCAGCCCGGTCATCGCAGTGTTTGGCGCTGCCGGCGGCAAGGCACAGGAGCGCCGCGAGCAGCTTCCGCGCGAGGCCGCACCATATTCCGACCTGATGATCTTTGCCAATGAGGACCCGGCTCACGAGGACCCGATGAAGGTCTGTCGCGAGCTTGCCGAACATGTTCCCGACGATACGCCGAACAAGATCATCCTCGATCGCGAAGCCGCTGTGCATGCGGCGTTCAAGGCGGCGCGCGAGGAGTACATCAACCCCGATGCTCCCACCATTGTCTTGCTGCTGGCAAAAGGTGACGAGGAGCTCATGCACGTGGGCGACGAGTTCGTGCCCATCGAGAGCGACCTTTCGTTGGCCAATCGCCTGATCGATGTTACCCAGTTTGACTAATGAACCATGATGGCGGCGGCGCCCTGAGTGCGCTGTCGCCATAAGCGTGTTCCCTCAATCAAAACATGCCGTCCAAGTCCAAACCCTTCTACGTAAACGGAGTAACCATGTCCCACAACACCCTGCCGACCGTTGCCGAGCTTTCGGGCGAGATGCGCGAGCGCTTGGCCAAGGTCAAGTACGTCTTTACCGACCTGGATGCCACGATGCTCGCACCCGGCTCGTGCGTGCTGCGCGACAACGACGGCAACCCTTCGACCAAACTCGTCGAGGCCGTCGTGGCGCTCGCTCGCGCTGGTATTCAGGTGGTTCCCACCTCGGGCCGCAACCGCACCATGATCCACGAGGACGCGCGCGTGCTCGGCCTCAACTCCTACATTGGTGAGATGGGCGGCCTGGTTATGTACGACCTCAAGGCCAACGATTGGGAGTATCTGACCGGCGACATGCCTTACGACCCCGCCTGCGGCCTTACTCCGCAC
>USNX01000183.1 GCA_900556205.1 uncultured Collinsella sp. | reverse complement strand
CGAGCTCGACGGGCGAGAGATTTCCCGATGGAAGACGGCGGAGTTCGCAAGGAACCTTGCCGTTATGCTGACAGATCGCCCACGGACCGAGCTCCTCACCTGCCGCGATATCGTGGAGGCGGGAAGGCATCCCTACACCGGGCGAATGGGCACACTCTCGCCCGACGACCATAGTCGGGTCGATGAGGCCATGAAAACCGCACATGTGGAAGAGCTCGCCGAGCGCGACTTCATGCAGATAAGCGACGGGCAACGCCAGCGCGTCATGCTCGCACGCGCCATCGCGCAGGATCCGAGTGTGCTCGTGCTCGACGAGCCCACGTCGTATCTCGATATCCGCTACCAGATCGACCTGCTGCGAATACTTCGCCACCTTGCGAAATCGCGGAATGTGGCTGTCATCATGTCCATCCACGAACTCGAGCTCGCGCAGAAAAGCGCCGACAAGGTGATTTGCGTGAAGGACGGCCGGGTCTTCCGCGCCGGCGCACCCGAGGACATATTCACGCGCGAGACGATTGGCGAGCTCTACGGCCTTCAACATGGCACCTTCAACGAGCGCTTCGGCAGCGTGGAAATTGGGCGCCCACACGGCGATGCACACACGTTCGTCATCGCCGGCGCAGGTACGGGGTCGGCTGTGTTTCGCCAGCTCATCCGGCAGGGCAAGGCGTTCTACGCGGGCGTTCTGCACGAAGGGGACATCGACTGCGAGCTCGCGCGCGACCTGGCGACGGAATGCGTGGCCGAGCGCGCCTTCGAGCCGATCGGGGATAAAACCATAGCCCGCGCCAAAGAGCTCCTCGTCCACTGCGCGCGCCTTATCGTGTGCCCCGCCGCCTTCGGCACCATAAACGCCCGCAACGCAGAGCTCGTCGAGTTCGCACGCTCGCATGGTATCGAGGTCATGCGAGCGTGCGAAGACGCATCGGAGGATTCCCAATTGGACACGCCTAGGCGCGGTCCAAGAAATCGTCCGCACCCCCTTTAGGTTGTTAAAGACCTATTCAGTCCCTATTTCACCGCAACTCAGGGGAGGTAAGGCGCATGTGCTATTCGAAACGAGATTCCAAACTCGAAAGGCCGCTCAACGTCAGATTATTAGCAACCTCCGAGACGCGCTCGATAGGAACCGAGCCGTCAGACAGCGCCCACGTGCGATAGATACCGATAATACCCGACAGCAAAAACGCCAAATAGTAGTCGAACATCTCGTCCTTGAGACCTTGGGGCAGCAGATCGCGCTCGGCAATCTCGTGCTCGAGCGGCGCGCGAAGACGAGCCATGAAATCATCGAGCGGAATGTTCTCGATCAGCTGACGATTGAGCACCAAGTTGTTGCACAGTGCCTCGTTAACGGTTTTAAAGAAGGTCGCCGCCGCGCCAAGAGCGCGCTCATTGGTGTCGCCGTCCATTGAAGCAAGCGTTTTCTCGACCGAGTCGACAATCATCTCCACAACATCGACGGCAATGGCATCGAGCAGGCCGTCAACCGTACCAAAGTGAACGTAAAAGGTCTTGCGGTCGACATTGGCCTCGCGCGCGATGGCACTCACCGTAATGTCTGCCAACGGCTTTTCCATGAGCAGGCGCTCGAAAGCAGAAAGGATGGCATTGCGGCTGCGAACGATGCGGCGGTCAAGACGCGGTTTGCTGGTTGCCATGGGCGTGTCCCTTCGATATGCGAGCATTCATCAACAGATGAGAGATAATCTACGTAAGAGGATTATCCCCCATACGGCACAAATATGCCCCGCGTCATGAAGAACGCACGACTGCCCTACTGTGACTTAGGATGCTTCTTCTTATTGAGTGCCGACGGAGATACGCGAATACCATCGCCTGTCTGGCGCACATAGGCTTTATGAGCCGGCTTAGCGGCCCCAGAAGCCTTCTGAGCGTGCTTCTTGGGATCAACGGTAAAAGCATTCGTGGGGTGCGGCTTCGCGGCCACAGAGGGCGTCTGAGACGTGCGGCCGAGCTTGCGCATCACGCGATCCCAGCGCGCATGGATGCTCTCGTTGTGGGCGCTCTTAAGGCCCAGCAGGGGCGCAGCCAAAATGGTCGGCGCAATGAACGTAATGAGGCGCCACAGCAGATAGCCGGCGGTCGAAGCCGACCCAAAGAAATGACCCAAGAACAATGCAAAGCCGCCCTCAGCGCCACCAGTTCCACCGGGCAAGGGGACCGCAGAGCTCAGAAGCTGGACAAAGGCGCTCGCGGCCATGACCGAGAAAAAGTCGACCTCGTGGTGGCCAAAGGCAAGCATCAGGAAATACGGCACCAGATAGAAAAACGCGAGCTGCAGCATGGTGATAAACACGGTGAGCAGCATGGAAGAAAAATGTCCGGCTGAAAGCTTGAACTTCTCGGAGAAGGAGTAGATCTCGCCATCGACAAACGTGCGCCAACCCTCGATCTTAGTGGCCGAGACACCAATGCGCTCGAGCCAATTGATGATGCAATGGGCGACGCGCGTGACGGTCTTAGGCATGAGAGCGACGGCGAAGATGCCAAGCAAGATGCAGCAGTGTCCACCAAAGCTAAAGACGCACAGCAGCGTCATGTCGCCATAGCGCTCG
The DNA here is from genome assembly GCA_900556205.1 of uncultured Collinsella sp. GTDB lineage: Bacteria > Actinomycetota > Coriobacteriia > Coriobacteriales > Coriobacteriaceae > Collinsella. Next base: position 710 of record USNX01000183.1, on the reverse strand, counting down.
GCAAAAAACGGCATGCGAGCAAGCAGTAGGATAGCGCCCCAGGCAACGAGGCCAAACTGATACACGATAAAACGCGTGAACTGCGTGGCTCCGGCCTCGCCCACGTTTTGGCCCGCCTTGGTCAGGCGGTAGATCTGAGCAGGAGTCGAGCCCATCATCATAGGTGTGAGGTTGCCAAAGAAGATGCCGCTCGCCTCGACCGAAATGAGGTCGCGAATGCCGACGGGCGAATTGGGATCGAGCCAGACGGCGATCGCATAGGCCACAATGCCAAAGAACAGGTACAGGAACATGCAGAAGCACGCTACGGCAAGCCAGGGCGCCTGGACGCTCGACATAGCGGCCCAGAACTGCCCCATCTGCCCGGTTACCACCAGATAGACGATATAACCCACCAGCACGACGCCGATAAAGATGGCGCCGCGGCGTGCGCTCTTATTGTCATCTCCGCCCGAGGCCTCAACCTCGACCTGGGGCTTAGACGTATGCTGAGAGGACTCCGTCATGAGACTCCTTCTAACAGTCAAAATATCTTGGATATTGTACCCGTAAGGGCCATAGGCAGAACGCAAAGCTCTGGTTCAAACGGGAATTGCAGACGGTTGTTTGAAAATAAAAAACCCGGCCTTCCATGGGAAGTCCGGGTATCAGATGCGTGGTAGCCCGTACCAGATTCGAACTGGTGATCTCCGCCTTGAGAGGGCGGCGTC
>USNX01000182.1 GCA_900556205.1 uncultured Collinsella sp. | reverse complement strand
CGTTGACCACGTCGTCGTCAAAGGTGCAGCGGCAATCGAGCTTGCCGCACTGACCACAGCCAATGCAGTCGCGAATGGGCTTGGCGCCCAGCTGGAACACCTCGGTATCGATACCCTCGGCATGCAATTGCTCGGCGACTTCGGCAAGCGCGCGAGCGGTGTTGCCGTTTGCCTTGGGGCTACCGTTGACTAAAAGAACCTTCATCACAAACTCCCTCTGCTGTCGATGACTTATGCAGAGGATTATCGCATGAGCGGGCGGATGGCGTGGGGCGCGATGCCGGCCCCGAGGGCCCACGGCAGGCTCGCTCACCAGGTACGTGCGGGATACGGTCCAGAGGATGTTGGAGTGCGGGGCCTCGTGCGAGCAGATTGTAAGGGGTCTGGGCGGGTCTCCCTCGATGGCGAGCTTTGAGATCTTGGAAGGCGGGCTGCTGCGGAGGCTATGATTTATACTAAGGCGGTTGCTATCGAGTAATTCACACTTGGTCTGATTCGATTGTGAACGCGCAGCTAGGACGGAAAGCAAAGGAAGTTCTATGGAAACAGAGGATGCTGTCTGTTTGATAACTTCGATTGCCCTGATTCTTCTTTCAATCCAATACAGAAGAGGAAGATGGCTCAGCTCAATTGCTGGATATGATGTCACAAAAAGGGAGAGCGGGATTGATATACGCCCTTACGCAAAGTTGATTTCTTCTGTGACGTTATGGATGGGGCTGCTGTTTTTCTTGTGGGCGGTAGAGGGCTGGGTACGCGATTGGAATACCAGTGTTTTTGAAGTTTTGGTTCTACTTCTGTTCAGCTTGGCCTCTTTGTCGTTCGTGCGGCTCGTTAGGTTTGTGTTTATGAGGCGATAGCCAGCGGAAGCGGGATGGACGACAAAATGGACCAATACAGCCAATTGTCAAAAGAATTTGATAGGGTTGGCTTAACAGATTTACTCGACGGCATATCCGTGGCGGGGGATAGGTTTTATGTTGTTGAGCACTTATTTGCATCGGGTAAAGGAAACCAAGAGTATCGAAAACGGTGCCCCCGGGCTCTGGAGAGACTGCGGGGGGCGTTCGGCTAACTGCGGGTACGACCTATTTGCCCAATGTGTTCGCCTGAGATCGGAAATTAACTATCATGCGCCCCACAACGCTAGTCCAGCTTGGTGCCCGGTACTTGCGGTGCCTCTTTAAGCAACGCTTTGAGCTCGTTCAAAATGGAAACGGGCTGACGGTCGACGCCGTCCAGATGGAGCGTGGCCACGCGAATGGGCGGCTGATATTCAAGCGAGCCGATGAGCACGGGAGAACCCAGGAATCGTTCAATTTCGTTTGCGAGCTCGTCGATTGCCTCGGGGCCGAGCTCATCGAAAAGCGCCACGAACATTGGTCCCGTCGAGCGGAACAGGCGACCCTTGCCGCGCGAACAATCCATGAGGCAGGCGGCGCTTTCGGCGAGCACGCGGTCGCCTGCATCGAATCCAAAGCGGGCATTGACCTCGGCGATATCGTCGACCTTAATGGCAATAAAGCCTGCCTCGTGCGGCACACGGCGCATCTCTCCAATAGCGTTGACCAGCGCGTGGACATCGCCCAGGCCCGTTACCGAGTCGGTCGTATCCGCTAGGCTTCGGTTGATGATAATGCCCACGTACATGTTAGGTTCGGTATCGGTGCCGTCCAAGCGGTAGCCCGTGCAGTCGCAAAGTGCGTACGCTCCGGTGGCATCCATCACGCGGTACTGCATGTAGTGGAAGTGCCACGTGCCGTTTATCACCATGTCGAGCTCGGCGCGTACGTTGTCGCGGTCCTCGGGATGAACGCGGGCGAGCCACATGTCGAGTGAGTTAAAAGGGTGCTGGGAAGGCAGGTCAAAATCGCGCACGGCGTTAACCGACCATTGCGATTCTCCAGTATCGAGGTTAAGGATGAACGGATAGCGCGTCTCGGAGCTCATGGAGATCGCTTGGAACACCCGGTCGTTGCAGGGAAGCTGATCGACGATTGGGCGTTGCGGCGCGTCATTGTTTTCCGGTTGCTGTACACGATGCATAAGCTTATAGCGATACATCTTGCGATCGGCATCCATCGTCATCTGGCGACGCGTGTCGCCGGCAAGTGGATCGACGCGCGAGCAGCCAAAGCTAAAGCTGGCGATCATGGGCGCCTTGCCATCTGAGCTCGCCTCGATCAGCCCGGCACGTACCTGCTCCAAGCGCTGCTCGAGTTCAGTCTCGTTTGCGGAGAGCGAGATAAGCACAAACTCGTCTCCACCGATACGGAACAGCATCTCATCGTGCTCCATGGTTTCGGAGAGCGTGCGGCAGATGCTCAGAATATAGCGATTGCCTTCGGCGTGGCCAAACCTATCATTGCAATGCTTGAGATGGTCGATGTCAATATAGGCGCAGGTGAAGGGGTCGCCTTTGCGCCAGAGCTGCTCGACGTGACGGTCGAGTCCGCCGCGGTTGCCCAAATTGGTGAGCGAATCGATATAGGCGTTGCACTCAAGCAGCTGGCGCTCTTGTTGCAGGATGGCATGCGTCTTTTGCAGTTGCTCACCAACGGCGCGTAGCCCAGCGGGCAGCGCGGCAACATCGAGTTCGGCGGTCGAGACGCCATTCGCAAGCCGCTGAAGATAGACAATAATCGATTGCTCGCCCATGCGATACGACTCGTTCATGATGGATAACCTCCTTGGGCGGAACAACGGTTTGTATCATATCCCCAATTCGGTTTGAATTGGGGATATAAGTTAGCTAATGGAGACAAATACCCCCTTCGACGGTGGCGTTTTGCGCGCGAGCATATTAGTTGTTGTCGCCACTATCGAGCAATGCCTCAAAATCTACCGTCGGCATAGGACGGTGGTAGAGGAAACCCTGTGCATAGCGTGCGCCCATCTGACGCAGCAGCTGAGCCTGCGCCTCCGTCTCGACGCCTTCGATCACAACAGGCAGATGGAGCGATTGAGCCATCCCGAGCATTGATGAAATGATTTGCGTGCTACGGCCTTGATCACCGTCGACGGGCACAAACGTGCGATCGAGCTTGATGACGTCGACGTTGACGTTTTTGAGCATCGCGAGCGTGGACTGGCCGGTGCCAAAATCGTCCATGTAGGTCGAGAAGCCGCGGGTGTGCAGGTCGGCCGTCAGCCTATCCACGGCCTCGGGCTCTCCCGTATAAGCAGTCTCGGTGATCTCGATGCGCATGAGCTCGGGCGACAGATTGTAGCTGGCGGCGAGCGCCCCCATATGCTCGGCGACGTCGCAGGCAAGGATATCCACGCGCGACACATTAAGCG
>USNX01000181.1 GCA_900556205.1 uncultured Collinsella sp. | reverse complement strand
CTCCTCGGCCTCGGGTGCCTCGACCTTACCACGGCCCTTTCCGCGGCCACGGCCCTCGCCCTGGCTCTGAGCAGCGCGAGCATCGGAATCGGCATCGCGACGACGGCGCTTGGGCATCGACGTGCCGGCAAGACGGTCGGCGCTCGACAGGCCATCGCCCACGTCGACGCCGTTCTCGCGATCGAGCTCCATGAGCGCCAGGCGCATCTCGGGCGACTCGATGCGCTCGAGCACGTCGCGCGTCACGCAGTCGGGGCGGCAGTTGCAGCCCTGTTCGGCGGCCTTCTTTTTGCAGCCCTCCGAGCACGTCATATCGGCCAGGTTGACCTTAAAGACTTTGCCGTTCTCTAGGCGCAGCACCAGCTGCTCGCGCGGCGTGTCATATTCCTGGATACGCGCCTTGCCGAGCGGCGTATCGATGAGCGTCTTCTTTTTGGGCGCACGGCTCTTAAAGTCCTTGTACGCCTCGAACTCATAACGCAGGCAGCACATCAGGCGACCGCAAACGCCGCTGATCTTGGACGAGTTGAGCGGTAGATCCTGCTCTTTTGCCATGCGAATCGAGACGGGCTCAAACTGTCCGCCAAAGCGCGTACAGCAGAGCTCCTGGCCGCACTGGGCATAGCCGCCCACCAGGCGGGTCTCGTCGCGCACGCCGATCTGGCGCATGTCGACGCGAATGTGCAGCGTCGAGGACAGATCCTTGACGAGCTGGCGAAAATCGACGCGCTCCTCGGCCGCAAAGTAGAACACGGCCTTCTCGCCGCCAAACAGGTACTCGACGCCGACCGGCTTCATCTCGAGGTCGAGCTCCTTGACCAGGCGGCGGAAGTCGACCATGGCCTCGTCGCCTTGGATGGCCAGGTCGTCGGCAAGCTGCAGGTCGATGTCGCTCGCCACGCGCAGCACGGGCTTGAGCGGCTGGCCGATCTCGTCTTGCGGCACCTCAAAGGGATCGGCCGTGACCAGGCCGATCTCGGTTCCGCGCTCGGTGGAGCAAATGGCATAATCGGCCTCGAGGATATCCAAATCCTGCGGATCGAACCACAGGTCGCGCGAGGCGTAGGTAAACTTAACGGGTACGACTAACGGCATTTCAGTGCCTTCCTGATATCGAACAGCATGACCTCGATGGCCAGCTGGGGAGTAACGTTTCTGGCGATGTTGCGCTCGGCGGTCGCGACTGCCTCGAGCGCCCGGGTGGCACCCGCAACATTGGTCGCGGCGGCAAGCCGACCGATCGTGTCGCGCACGTCTTCGTTCACCACGTCGGCCGCCTCGTCCTGAAGCGTCAGCAGCACGTCGCGCATGAGCGTCCGCGCGCTCGCCAGCGCTTCCATGATACCCGAACGCTCGCGCGCGTTGAGTTCGCGCTTGTTGCGGTCCTCAAGCTGCTTCAATGCTCCACGCGACAGGTAGTCGGCGTTTTGCTCGAGTACCTTTTCCTGTGTGGACTTGACCTCGGCGAGCGGCGCCTTAACGGCGACGATGAGTGACTTGGCGCGGCTGAGCACGTCGGCCTCGTCGGCGACGATAAGCGAATCGATGGCGCGAACCATCTGACGGCGGGCGTCCTGGCGCTCGGCGCTCTTGAGGAACTCGATGCCACGCGTGGGGCTTCCCGCTACGGCGACGGCCATGCGGCAACGCGCAGGGTCCTGACCGGTGGCGCGGCTCACGGCCTGCGCGGCGACGGTGGGCGATACCAGCCGAAACGGCACGCACTGGCAGCGGCTCACGATGGTGGGCAACATCACGTCTGCCGAGGTGCCCAGCAGGATGAACATAACGCCCTCGGGCGGCTCCTCGAGTGTTTTGAGCAGTGCGTTGGCGGTGTTGGCGCGCAGTTGCTCGGCACGGTCGATGATGTAGACCTTGGCCTTGGCACGGATGGGCGCCAGAGGCACGTCATCGAGCAGCTCGCGAGTCTGGGCGATGAGGTAGCCCGTGGCGCTCTCGGGCGTGTAATAGTGCACGTCGGGGTGTGTATGGCGGGCGACGCGCACGCAGCTATCGCATGAGCCGCAGCCATCCTGCTCGCACAGGAAGGCTTGGGCGAGCGCCCACGCGGCGTCGAGCTTGCCGGCACCGGGAGCGCCCAAAAACAGGTAGGCGTGCGACGCGCGGCCGCTGGCGACGGCGTTGGTCAAAAAGTCGCGCACGCGCTCCTGGGTATCGAGCTTATCCAGCAGGCTTGCCTGAGTGGGGGCCATGTTACTCAACCTCCTGAGCAAGCGCGGCGGCAACGGCATCCTGCGGGATGTCGAGACCGTATGCGCGAACCTGCTCGACCGTCTGCGCGAAGACATCCTCGACCGAAGCCGTGGCGTCGATGAGCTTTACGCGGTTCGGTTCCTCGGCAGCGATGGCACAAAAGCCCTGATAAACACGTTCTTGGAAGGCCATGCCCTTGGCTTCCATACGATCTGCCGCGCCGCGGGCGGCCATGCGCAGCGCCGCCTGCTCGGGCGTGATGTGATAGACGAGCGTGAGCGCCGGATGCGTGCCTGCAACCGCGAGGTTGTTGGCATCGCGTACCATCTGGCGGTCGAGGCCATCGGCAAACGCCTGATAGCAGGTCGTGGAGTCGTAGAAACGGTCGCACAGGACCACTTTGCCGGCCGCGAGGGCGGGCGCGATGACCTCGTGCACCAGCTGGGCGCGCGCGGCCTCGTAGAGCAGCAGCTCGCAGGTATCGCCCATCGCCGTGTTGGCGGGGTCGAGCAGCAGGGCGCGGATCTTTTCGCCGATGGCGGTGCCGCCCGGCTCGCGCAGGGTTACGACTTGGTAGCCGGCAAGGTCGAGCGCGCGGGCCAGCAGGCGCGCCTGCGTGGACTTGCCGGCGCCGTCGACGCCCTCGAGCGTGATAAAGCTATGTTGAGCGGGCTCAAAAGCCATGGGCGCAGTCCCTTCCTACAAGGCGCGTAAATGCAGATATACCAACCAAGCCATGATACCCCAGCGTCCGGCGCACCCCAAATCCCACCTAGTCGCCTGCGACTACTAAGTTGCGGTGAAATAGGGACTGTCTACAGCCCTGAGGCCGCCAAACACTCCCTATTTCACCGCAACTTATGATGGGGAGTTTTGGACGCTGGGTATAATCGTCTTATTGCATTGAAATGTGGCGAAAGGAGTGGCAATGTCTCGGTATTGCGCCTCGTGCGGCAAGCTTCTTGCAGATGATGCCAAGTTCTGCACCTCGTGCGGTGCACCCGTTGAGCAAACAACCGCGAGCGATAGCCAGCCCGCTTTTGAGCAGACCGGTTCCCTCGATACGCCGCAAGCCAAGGCGGACGACCCCCTCGCC